>JBEKFJ010000183.1:0-9721 GCA_050013355.1 Oryzomonas sp. | reverse complement strand
AATCCGCGCTCAGGGAGCAAGGGGATATCCTCTGCGGAAATGGACGTGACAACGGCCAGGGGCGGGAGGTCATGGGCCAGGGCGTGCCGGAAGGCATCCAACGCCTCTGCCGTCCCCTGGACTTCGATCTCCACTCCGGCAGGGGTGTTGCGCACCCAGCCGCTCAGGTCGAGTTCACCGGCGAGGCGAAAGACGAAGGGGCGAAACCCGACACCCTGGACGATGCCGCTGATGAGGAAATGCCTGCGGACTATGGCTTTTCCGTCCCCGTCGTCAGCCACTTATACCACCCCTCCATCCCCTCGCCGGTGCGCGCCGACACCTCGATGATGGTGATGCCGGGGCTTACCCTTCGGGCGTATTCCTTGCATTTTTCCACATCGAAGTCCAGGTGGGGGAGCAGATCGGTCTTGTTGAGCAGCATGACCGTGGAGTTGTGAAACATCTGCGGGTACTTGAGCGGCTTATCCTCGCCCTCGGTGACCGAGAGGACCACCACCTTGTGGTGCTCGCCCAGGTCGAAGGATGCCGGGCAGACCAGGTTGCCGACGTTTTCGATCAGCAGCACGTCGAGGCTGTCCAGGTCAAAACCCTCGGTGCCGTGCATGACCATGTGGGCGTCCAGGTGGCAGCCGGCGCCGGTGTTGATCTGGCGTACCGCTACGCCGGTGGCGGCAATGCGTTGGGCGTCATTGTCGGTCTGTTGATCTCCCTCGATCACGGCAAAACGGAACCGGGCCGCCAGGTCCCGCAGGGTCCGCTCCAGGAGGGTGGTCTTGCCTGATCCGGGTGAGCTTACCAGGTTGAGGACAAAGATACCCTTGTCCTTGAACAGGGCGCGGTTGAAGGAGGCCAGGCGGTTGTTCTTGGCCAGGATGTCCTCCTCGATGGCAATGACGGTCCGTTTCCGGCCGTCGTGGTCCTGGCCGTGATGATCGTGATCGTGGGTATCGTGTTCATGATCAAGGTGTTCGTGATCATGGCTGTGGCTGTGACTGTGGTGATGGTCGCCGTGATGGTGGTCATGGTCGTGCGTCTCAGTCGTGCCGCAGCCGCAAGTGGTGCACATGGTTTCCTCCGAATGTGAATCCTGCAGATTTCCGTAACCGTATCAGTTTCCGCGTTGTTATGCAACAGCGTCTGGCTAGAACCTTGTGAATCGTGAATAGTGAATCGTGAATGGAAAAGGCTTTAAAGTCTTGCTTTTACGCCTCACGGTTTTCACCATTCACCATTCACTTTTTTTCAAAGGCCGTTGAACTGCAACTGGTACAGACGGTAGTAGAGACCCTCGATTCCCATGAGTTCCTGGTGCGTTCCCTCTTCCGATTTGCGGCCGCGGTGCACCACCACGATCCGGTCGGCATCCTGGATGGTGGAGAGCCGATGGGCGATGACCAGGGAGGTGCGGCCCCGCATCAGCCCCCTGATCCCTTCCTGGATCATCTGCTCCGAGGCGGAATCGACGCTGGCGGTTGCCTCGTCCAGCACCAGGACCTCGGGATCGAAGGCCACGGCCCGTGCAAAGGAGATAAGCTGTTTCTCTCCCACGGAAAGGTTGTTGCCCCGTTCCCGGACCTCTTCCCCATACCCTTTTGCCAAACGTTCGATGAAGCGGTCGGCTCCGACAGCGACAGCCGCTGTTCGGACCCGTGCCCGCGCCCCCTCGTCCCCCAGGCAGATGTTGAACTCGATGCTGCCTGCAAAGAGGCAGGGGTCCTGGAGAACGATACCGATGCGCCTCCGCAGGTCGCTGACCCGCATGGCGCGCACGTCTACGCCGTCGATGAGGATGCCGCCCCTGTCGATCTCGTAGAGCCGCGTCAGAAGCCGCGTGATGGTGGTCTTGCCGCCGCCGCTTTCGCCCACCAGCGCGATCCGTTCGCCACGCCGCACGACCAGGCTGAACCCCTCCAAGGCATTGTCCCCCTCGCGGTAGGCAAAGGATACGTTGCGGAATTCGATCAGGGGGCTATCCTCCCGGACCGATGGGTGTTCTTTCTCGCCATTGGGAGCCTGGGGGGCTGTTTCGTCTTTGGTTGCCCCGGCCGGCGTGTCCAGCAGGGCAAAGATCCGTTCCAGGGCGGCCATGGCGCCCTGCATGACCGAATACTTGGCCGATAGGTCGCGGATGGGGGTGAAAAATTTCTCGATGTACTGGATGAATGCCACCAGGACCCCGAAGGTCAGGGCACCCCGGAGGATCTCGCCGCCGCCGTACCAGATGATCAGGGCCACGGCAATGGATGAGAGGGCCTCCACGATGGCGTACAGTGACGCATCCCAGAATATGACCGGCATGTTGGCGTCCCGGTAGGATGCGTTCAGGTCGCTGAAACGCCGCTCTTCATCACGTTCGCGGTTGAATGCCTGGATGATGCTGATGCCGCCGATGCACTCGGCCAGAAAGGCGTTGAGGCGTCCCAGGCGCGCCCGCACCTCGCGGAACGATTGGCGCATCCTGCGTCGAAAGGCCCAGGCAACGTACAGGAGCAGGGGGAGGATACTGAACGTCACCAGGGAGAGCTTCAGGTTCATCCAGAGCATGACCGATATGATGCCCGCCAGCAGCAGGACATCCCCCACGATGGTGATGATCCCCGAGGCGAACATCTCGCCCAGAACCTCCACGTCGCTGGTCAGGCGGGTAACGGCGCTGCCCGTGGGAACACGGTCGAACCAGGAAACCGGCAGGCTCATGACATGGCGGTAAAGTTCGTCGCGCATGTCGGCCATGACCCGCTGTCCGACCGACTGGAGCAGGTAGACCTGCAGAAAGGAGAGCAGCGATTCCGACAGCAGGACTCCCAGGAACGCCAGGGCGATCCTTCCCAGCCCGCCCAACCTGCCGGTGGTGATGTGGCCGTCGATAGCCAGCTTGATGATCCAGGGTTGCGCAAGGCGGGAGGCGGCGACCAGCGGTATGGTGATCAGCACCGTTGCGACCTCCGTGCGGTAGGGGGCAACATAGCGGGCAAAGCGGGCCAGCAGGCGGGTGTCATATGCCTTGCCCGCTATTTCTTCTTCATAGATGCCGCCGTGGTGCATTGGTACCCCGAAAGTGTGCGATCTGATCAGGATACCAGAATCAACAGCAGAAGTGAAATGGTGTCTTCCGGTGGCGGAGTGGAGATGCAAATGGCCTTGCGCCAAGCGGGGACTGACCATCATGCTTGAACCCGGACCGGTTACGCGCTTCGATAAGGTCGGCAACTAAATATTGAATAATTCCCGCAGCTTCTTGATTGGAGTTCATAGCCCGAAATTAAAAAATTGACAGGACTAAGATTTTCAGTATTTTGTATGCAGTATTCAATCAGAACATCGATAAAGCCAAACCTGCAGTGATGTAGGGACGGAAAGTCGCGGATCTTAAACCTCGTCAACCTGATGAGATGGCCGAGCTGCCGAAGAATATCCATTCTTTGTGCAGGTCGGTTTTTTTTATGCCCACTTCTAATTTGAAGCATTGACCGCAAGAAAAAGGTCGAACATGCCCGGACTACTGAATTCCTCAATCCAAGAAGCCCACAGCTTTCTGGTTGCCGCTGGAGCTTCAGTTGAAACATTCCCGCGCGGAACTGTGGTCTACCGGCGTGGCGAACGGCTGAATAATGTGTATTTCATTTTGTCAGGACGAGTGAATCTCCAGGTTGTTACGGAAAATGGCACGGTCATTTTGTTCAAACAAATGGATGAGGGGGCATTTTTCGGTGAACTCGCTATCTTGCGAAAAGAACCTTCCTCCGCTGATGCCTTTGTTGTTGAGGATACATCGGTTCTTAATTGTCCCTCGGAAATCATTTACAAGGGGATAGAAGAATCTCCGGCGCTTAGGGCGCTTCTGATAGCAAATCTTACCGGAAGTGTCAGCGAAACCAGGCAAGAGGTCTGGAACTTTTACCAGAACGCCGACGCCTTTGAGCTGTTTCTCTATCCCGACAAAAAAACCGGCCCCATAATCGCTAAGTCTCCCTCTGCAAAAAATCTTATAGACTCAATCAACAGGCATGTCGCCACCCATGAACCTCTGTTCCTGTATGGTGAGCGAGGCAGCGGCAAGTTTTTCTTTGCCAACCAGATCCATGGGCTTTGGAGCCAGCAACTCGTAGAGGTTGCCGGACACAAACAATCTCCGTTTGTTTCCTTTGACTTCAGCAAGTTTGGCGACTATTCACTGGATTCCCTCTTACAGAACCTTTCCAAATTCGGCCTTAAACTTGCGGAATTGAATCTGGACGAACATATCCTAAAGCCAACAGAAAACGGCACCCTTATATTGCGCCGAATCGATAGCTTGAATCGAGCTTCCCAAGAGACGGTTCTCAAGCTAGTGCAACTAATCGAGGAGAGCAATCTGATCGCAGGACCGAAGATCCGCCTGATAACAACCGCTACTCATGACATTAGAAACCTGGTCAAAGAAGGCCGCTTCCTGAAACCACTGTGCGACATTCTGTCTAGGCATGTAATCAGCACCCCCCCTCTAAGAGAGCGCAAAGCTGACATACTCCCCTTAGCACAGCATTTTTTGTCCCAGGCCGATCCAGAACGGACGGCTGAATTCAGTCCTTCAGCAGAACGGCGGCTTGTTAATCTTACTCTGCGCCGGGAAAACGTTGCCGGTCTTAGAAGAACCGTCGATTTTGCCGTGCTTCTGTCCGATGGTGAAGAAATTGGTGCGGATCAGATTGTAAACGATCCAGATGAAGAATCCCATCTCTTCCAGTTTGATGTAGGAACAAGTCCTTGGTTTCAATGGGTAAGCAGCCAGCCGAAACTCTTGTTCATCCGCAACTCCTTCATGATAGGTTTTCTTCTGTTTATCTTGATGTTGTTTCCAATGGGAAACAACTATACAGCGCAATCTCTCAACCACGTCTTCTGGTGGCTTGTCCATCCAATGGTGTTTTTTTTATTCTTTTTCATGGGACGTTTTTTTTGCGGCATCTGCCCAATCGCCACTGTTGCCGAACTCGTTCAAGGAAATCTTGGCCTTTTTCTTCCACCCCCCGAACCCCTGAAAGCCTGGGGAATTTACCTATCCGTAATCCTGTTCATCTGTATCATAACTGCAGAACACATCTTTCAGATGCCGTCTGCACCCCTGGCTACGGCGGGACTCTTCATTGCCCTGATCGCCATGGCATCGCTCCTGGGGTTCCTTTACGAGCGAAGGTGTTGGTGCCGTTACCTCTGCCCCCTGGGTACGTTGGCAGCCAGTTTTGGGGTCGGCAGCACTTTGCATATTCGTGCTGATTCTTCAATCTGTGCTGAGGTGTGCAAAAACCATGTGTGTATCAAGGGGTTGAATGGCAATGACGGTTGCCCCGTCTTTCAACACCCGCTTCATGCCTCCAGCAACAATCTCTGTGTCCACTGTTTCAGGTGTATGAATATCTGCACGCATAAATCGTCTCGCTACCTTGCCCATCCCCCGCTACAGAATATCTGGGGCATGGGTTCGGTAACACATATCTTAACGCCGTTCTGTTTCTTCCTGTTCGTGTATAGTCCGATTATCCTTTGGATGGAGACTCATCATTCGGTTGCTTCCCAAAATGGAATACTGCTTGTCCTTACTCTTGGCGCTCTTATGGTATCCATGGCATATTACCGGCTCTTAAACAGGCTGTTCGGAGAGGAGCTGGAAAACGACAACTCCTATATTGCGCGTATCGGATATTCGTTAGTCTTAATGGCATGGGGTTCCCTCATGGCATATATCCTTACGAGAATCCCCTTTTTCACGGATCTTTACATTGGTACATTCGAAGGATCCTTTGTCAGCAAAAATTTCTTTACTGCTCACACCCCTTTATATATGCCGTTTCAGTTATTCTTTTTAATTACAAGTGCAGTCCTGGCTCTTTTCACATTCATGCAAATAAGCGGCAGACTGGAGCGCCAGGGGGGGGAGGACTCGGGGTCGCGAGTGGTAATTGTTTCCATTCTTGCGCATGCAGTAGCCTGCATGACCATAATATAATTCTTACATGTTGATTACTGTTTGGCGCGCATCTTAAAAGGATTTTGAGTATTGATGGGAAAATGATTAAAATTTCGGGCGTTCCGAATTAACAGACTAAATTATGCCTGGTGTTGGGGAGTCTGTCGAATTTTGTTTATGGATTCCACCAGTGCCATGCCCGGTTCTTCCACGAGGGCCGGTAGGTAGATGTGAAACGTCGTCCCTTTGCCGGGCGTGGATTCGGCGTTGATGAGGCCCTTGTGCTTGCGGATGATTGAATGGCAGAGTGCCAGGCTGAGCCCCATGCCCTTCTGGCTCCCCATCTCCTTGGTGGTGAAGTAGGGGTCGAATATCCTGGGGAGGACCTCGGGGGTAATGCCCCTTCCGGTATCATGGAGAGCGATGTGAACATACTCCCCCGCCGGGAGGGATAGCGTATCCTGCTCGCCTATGGTCACATTTTCCCCTTCCACCCACAGGGTGCCGCCGTGCGGCATGGCCTCGACGGCATTCTGCGCCAGGTTGGAAAAGGTCCGCTCCATCTGGGCGTCGTCCATTTTTACCTGCCGCAGGTCCGGCGCGATACGGAATTCGCTCGCTATGGCGGAACTGTCCCTGAGCACTGCGGCGATAACAGACATGATCAAGGGGGCAAGGGGGGCGGGATTCACGAATGCATCACCACCCTTGGATAATGCCAGCAGGCGCAGACCCAACTCCTTGGCGTGCAGGGAGGTCTGTTCTACGATTTCGAGCATTTTGGCGACAGTTTGGGGGGAGTCGACATGTAACCTGGCCAGGGAAATGTAACCGAGGATCACCTGCATCAGATTGTTGAAGTCGTGGGCCATGCCGCCGGCCAGGATGCCGATGGCCTCAATCTTCCTGGACCTCAGGTTCTCTGCCTCCAGTTTTTTCTGCCCGGTGACATCCTCCCCGATCTTGATGAACTTGACCAATGAGCCGTCAGACGCCTTGAGGGGGGATATGTTCACGTTCTCCCAGAAGAGTTCGCCGTTTTTTTTACGGTTCAGCATGCTGCCGTGCCATTCATTGCCCTGCAGGATGCTGGACCACAACTCCTGGTAGACCTCTGCCGGGGTTTCTCCTGACTTGATGATGCGCGGCGTCTGTCCGACCGCTTCATTAACGTCAAAGCCGGTTATTTCGCAGAACTTCCGGTTCACATATTCGATGGTGCCCGCGGTGTCGGTGATGAGCGCCATGCTGGGGCTGTGCTCAAGGGCGTTGGAAAGCAGGCGGATATGTTCGTTCTGCCGGCGGAGTTGCCGCTGCATCATCACAACATTGATGCTGCGTTCCACGGCGTCGAAAAGCTTCTGAAAGGCGACCGGCTTGACAACGAACTGGTTGATGCCGATGTCGATGGCCTGGAGCAGGTAATCGATGTCGTTGAAGGCCGTCATCACGATGATCTGGGCATCAGGCTCCCTGATACGGATCTCCCGGGCCATTTCGAGACCGCTCATAAACGGCATCATGATATCGGTCAGCACGATGTCGGGGGTGTGCGCCAAGTAAAGTTCAAGCCCGTCCCGCCCGTTTTCAGCCATCATCAGTCGGTAGCCCCGCGTGTTGAGCATGCGTTTGACCTGCTCCCGTGAAGTGGCCTCATCTTCCACATACAGGATTGTGAAGTCGGCTGGCGAGTGGTCAAGCGTCATGTCACACCTCTACGTGCAATCCCGCCGTGGTGCCGGCGCGGAGAAGGTCTGTGGGGTATGCATACCTGTTGCAACAAAGGCCGGGAACCGGATGGTAGGGGTGTTTTCCAGCTGTGTCGGTGGTCGTGGTGAGCACAGGAAGCCGGTCTCGGCAGGGGCGATGCCGGATTGAGCGGGACAAGTCGGTTCACGATACTCCCCAAGCGAGAATAACACCAATTCCAAATCAAGGCGCTATTTGCGTTGGCTCGTCTTCGGCTCCTCTACGTACTATCCGTACGCCTTCGTCGCCTCAATCCTCGCCGCCTTGATTTCATCCTTGATTTGAATCGGTATAAAAGGGTCATACGGACATGCATGACCAATTGCCTACTTTAACATTAATTTTAACAGAGAATTAACCCGTGGCAAGCCGTTTTTGATTTTACGGAGCGAAATGGACCAACCTTGAAATGAGACGAAAATAATCTGATTGACGGGCTCCAAGGTGGGAATATAATTTAAAAAATAAAGCGAAGAGATTGCTTTTGTGTGTATACATTGCCTGGAAAAATGAGGGTGAAAGGAGCATGATGGCCATGTTAACTAATATCGCGGCAGGTGAATTGAAATCATTGTTGGATTCGGGCAGCCCTGTCTGCCTGGTTGACGTGCTTCCTCCCGAGTACTACGGGGAACGCCATATCCCCGGTGCGAATAATGCGTGCGTGTATGAGGTGGCGTTTCTGGAGAACCTGGCAAAAATCGTGAGCGACCGGGATACGCCGTTGGTGGTGTATGGTGCCAGCGCCCGCTCACGGGAGGCCTCGGTTGCGGCGGAAAAACTGAGGCACGCGGGATACCGTGAGGTGCGTGAACTGGCAGGAGGGCTGGCGGCTTGGCGAACGGCCGGATATGCGCTTGAAATTGGCGAAGGCCCGGCTGTCGCAGAAATGGCCATCAAGGACGGGCAGTATACCGTCGATAGCGCTGCCAGCCGGCTGGAGTGGACAGGTCGCAACCTGAGCGGCAGGCACAACGGCACCATCGCCGTGTCGGGGGGCGAGGTCGCCGTGAAAAAAGGGTTGCTGGCCGGCGGAAGTATCACCCTTGACATGCGGTCCATTGCAGACTTGGACCTGAAGGATGAGGGGTACAACCGCATGCTGGTCAGCCACCTGAAATCCGACGATTTTTTTGATGTGGCCAACTACCCCTCAGCGGTCTATGCGATCGACGGGTCGCAACTCCTGCCGGAAGCGTCCGCCTGTTCTCTCGTCTACCAGGTGATGGGCAGCCTCGAACTGAAGGGTGTACAGAAGGATTTGCCGCTCACGGCCGAAGTCGTGCCCCAGCCGGACGATCAACTCAAGGCCAGGGTGTTGTGCGATCTCGACCGCACGCGCTGGGGCGTCCTTTACGGCTCGGGGAGATTTTTCGAAAAACTCGGCATGCATCTGGTGAACGAGATCGTAACCGTTGAACTCTTCCTGGTAGCCAAAATGGGCCAGAACTGAGCCTGCCGTAGCAACTCCTTTACGAGAACGGCCCTTCCCCGCAAGCGGAAGGGCCGTTTTTTTCATCCCACAAAAAGCATTGCCACAGAGTCGTAGAGAAGCAGGCTGATTGCCGATTTTGGATTCTTCTCTCTGAAATCCGTTACATCATATCGACCGGATCGATATCGACATATTCGCGGATGGTCGAAGCGGGCTTGCGGTTATGCTGCCAGGCAACGATCAAACTGCGCAGATCGGTGCGGGTGGGGGATTTGAGCAGGATCTGGCGGCGGAAACGGCCCCGCAGGCGGTAGAGGGGTGCCGGGGCCGGCCCCAAGATCTCCACGCGCAGGCCCTTTTCCTGTTTCAGTTGGACCAGCAGTCGGACCACTGTCCCGGCATGCTCCTCCACCGGTTTTTCGGCCGTGCCGGAAAAGCCGAGGCAGGCCAGGAAGCTGAAGGGCGGATAGCCGGCTTCACGGCGGAATTCCATTTCCTGGCGGTAGAAGGCATCAGCGTCATGTCGTATGGCGTACTGGATGGCATAGTGGTCGCTGCTTTGCGCCTGGACGACCACCCGGCCGGGG
>JBEKFJ010000182.1:0-7039 GCA_050013355.1 Oryzomonas sp. | reverse complement strand
AAAATAGCGCCGATTCTACGTTCTTGCGGACTTCATCATCAGAAACGAACGGAATTCTCAGACTGATGGTATTCACCACTCCGCGAACGCCGCGAATGGTCTGCGCGAGCATCGTCGCACGCTCTTTGGCAATGAGGTGATTGGCAGTTCCGGAAAGGGTTACAATCCCATCGTCAGTCCTGGCATCGATCTGGTTATTCATTAGTGCAGAGTCGGAGAGGAGCCTGCGATCAACTGCGTTTGTGATCTGCTGATCACTCATTTTCTGTTGATCTTTCGGGGCCGCCCAGCAGGTAATTGTCATGAGGCCGAGGCATAGTAACATAAGCAGTGCCGTCGCCAATTTCCGGCTTACATGGCGATAGTTCAATCTGCAACCCTCCTCAAATGGTCCGGGCATTTTAAACTCCTTATAGATCGTTTCAGTCTCGGTAGGATTGTTACATATCCCTACTGCAACTTTGTTTTCAGTCATGGATTTCCTCCATTCTCATTTTGTGGTTGTGATTTCAACCCTGAGCGATGCGAACAATCAGCTTGCCAAAGATCCTTCCTTCGAGAAGCCCGATAAATGCTTCAGGGGCATTCTTCAACCCATCAACAACATTCAAGATGGAAGTTTTCAGAGGTCGGGACGCCGAAAGGGCGAGAGTTCAGCCTGAGTGCACGTCTGTTTGCTCTGCGCCGGCCGTCTCAAGAATGCTCTTGGCTTTTGACACCTCGTTCGCTGTACCGTGAGCGATAACAAGGAACTTGGCTGATTTGACCGCTGTCTCGTACTGCATGATGCTGTCCTGGGGAATACCAATGCTATACAGCGCGGCTCCCAACGCACTCAGCCCACCTATCACCACGGCGCCTTCCAGCGCCCCGACAATCCAACCCACGAGCGGTCCGAATACGATGAGAGGGCCAATGCCCGGGATAACAAAGAGAGCCGATCCAAACATCAAGCCCCAAAAACCGCCCCAAAAGGCTCCCCATTTACCCCAGACCTTCATGCGGTCACCTGCATTGTAGTAACCGACGACATGCTCTTCAGGGTGATAATCCTTGCCCACGATGGACAGTTTCTTCATGTCAAACCCTGACTGCTGAAGTTCCTTGATGCTCTTTTCCGCCTCGGTGTGTGAGTTGAATATCCCTACTACTGCGTTTTGTTCGGACATGGTTTATCTCCTTTTTGTTTTGTTTAGTGTGTTGACCGTCAAAGACAGTCTGGTCAATAACGTCCTGATTTTTATGAATACCACATCACTTGGTTTTTCATCTCCTTTCCTCCTGTGAACCCATATTTTTTGTCATGTCAGCAGGAATCATCGCTGTTAGTGTCTGATTGTACAGTTGTTTCAGAAGTCCTTTCTCCCCGATGAGATCCTCTGGCCTCTTACAATTCCTTATCAATGCATCAAGTAGTTCGTCGGTTGTGGCCATCGTTTACTCCCTGAGTATTTATTAGCGTTTTTTCAAACAAAAAAAACTGTCTCGCCAGGACAAGATTTATCCTCTAAATGCATTTGCCAAAATTAACGCACCTTTTACTGAAAACACCCTAGTGCCCGTGTCGTATTAATATGCAAATGGCAACTAACGTGCCAGTGGCGACCTGAGGGGACTGCGACTGAAACAGGCTGATTGTATATGGAAAAATAGGAATGGGTGGTGCCGGGAATGTGGGAAACTGTCAACGGAATCCGTTAAGTTTGATGGGACTGTCATATATGACAGATCGCGTTGAGGCGGCTAAACGCCCTGATGTACTCTCATTTCGGTCTAATGGCTTGTTATATCTACTAATCCAACCTTTTAATTTTACATAGGTTATTGGCAGGTTATTTGCTCCTGTTGTATATGGTGCTGGTAATATTATCCGAAGTGAATTCTCAGGATTGTGGGGAGGTCGATATGGCAAAAGCAAATACATTCACCGTCAAGCATTACCCAATAAATGATCTGTTGGCACTTGATTTACAAGATCACCTGGATAGCATGGCCAAGTTAGGATGGGATTTGATGAGCACCCAACAGCTTATTAATGAGCACAGCTCCACATCCCCGCAGTTGCTATTTTTCTGGGCCAAGGATGAGGAAAAATGAATTTGGATAAGGAGCCTACCTCATGGGAAACTTCAGAAACATTCTCGTTATCAGCAGGATGATCCCGTACAGCCGGGAAGCTATAAAGGTCGGCATTTCTCTTGCCCGTAAGTACGATGCAAAACTCCTGGTCCTGCATCTTGTCTCCAATCCCGTCGATTTACTGGCGTTAAACGCACCGGGGCTGTTTCCCGAGGAGCAGTACAAGAACTACATGGACAGTTGTCAGGAAGCGAAAGAGCAGTTGGATAAGGTCATCAAACAAGAGGTGCGGGATGGGCTCCCCATTAGGGAGCTGATCAGTGATCGAAATCCGGTTGAGGAGGTTGTAAAAGTGGTAAAAAAAGAAAAAATAGACCTGATTCTCCTGAGCGCCCATGAGGAGGGACGTCTTGAGCATGCCCTCTTTGGGGGAGAGAACGATGCCATACTCCGCAAGATGCCCTGTTCAATCCTGTTGGTGAAAAAATAATCCGGATTACGAACTGGCAGACTGTTTTTTGTTTTTCACGCCAATTTTCAAGTAACGGAGGCAGCAATGATGAACGGCTCACCGTGTCCTTTCTCCTCCTCAGGCGTCGATCAACTTTGCATTGACACGATCCGCTTTCTCTCGATAGATGCAGTGCAGAAAGCCAACAGCGGTCACCCGGGAATGCCGATGGGTGCTGCACCAATGGCCTATATGCTCTGGGACCGTTTCCTTAGCCACAACCCGGCAAACCCCTGCTGGTTCAATCGAGATCGCTTCGTTCTGTCCGCCGGACATGCCTCGATGCTTCTCTACAGCCTTCTCCACCTTACGGGCTACGAGCTGTCCCTGGATGAGATCAAACGATTCAGGCAATGGCAGAGCAAAACCCCCGGACATCCCGAACGGGGCCATACGCCCGGCGTCGAGATAACCACCGGCCCCCTTGGCCAGGGATTCGGCAACGGTGTGGGAATGGCCAGTGCCGAGGCACACCTTGCCGCCCGTTACAATCGCCCCGGCTTCGATATCATTGATCACTTCACCTATGGGATTGTGAGCGATGGCGATCTCATGGAAGGTGTTACAGCTGAAGCAGCCTCGCTTGCCGGCCACCTGCGGCTCGGCAAGCTGATATATTTCTATGACGACAACCGCATCACCCTCGCTGCTTCAACCGACCTGACTTTCTCCGAAGACCGGGCACAAAGATTCGCGGCGTATGGATGGCACGTGCAGACGGTGACGGACGGCAATGATCTGGAGGCGCTTCACGGCTCCCTTGATACGGCACGATCCACACCCGACAAACCCTCCCTCATAATCGTCCGAACCCACATCGGCTTTGGCTCCCCTCACAAGCAGGATACGTTCGAGGCCCACGGTTCGCCACTGGGAGAGGACGAAGTCCGTCTTACCAAGGAAAATATGGGATGGCCTACGGAACCGAATTTTTTCATTCCAGAGGAAGCCTTGCGTCATTTCCGACAAGCGTTGACAAAGGGAAAAGAGGTTGAGGAAAAGTGGGACACCATGCTGTCCGCCTATGCCCGTGAATACCCCGAACTCGCCCAGGAGTTGCGCTGTGCGGTTGAGGGGGACCTCTCGGCAGGATGGGACGCGGATATCCCTGTTTTCCCCACTGACCCGAAAGGGATGGCTAGCCGGGTTGCAGGAGGAAAAGTAATGAATGCCGTTGCTTCCCGTCTTCCCTTTCTCGTTGGCGGTTCCGCGGATCTTGACCCGTCGACCCATACCGCACTAAAGGGCATGGGAGACTTCGAGAGTCCCGAAATGCATCCCACTGATCGTCAGGGGACGGTTGGCGGGGAGTGGGGGCGTACAGGGCGCAATTTTCATTTCGGAATTCGCGAACATGCCATGGCGGCAACCCTTAACGGCATGGCCGCCCACGGCGGGGTCATACCCTTCGGATCGACCTTCTTCACATTCTCCGATTATCTCCGCCCATCCCTACGGCTGGCGGCGCTCATGGGACTCCATGTCATCCATGTTTTCACCCATGACAGCATCGGGTTGGGGGAAGATGGCCCAACTCATCAGCCGGTCGAGCACCTTGCCGCACTCAGGGCGATCCCCAACCTCCTGGTTATCCGTCCCGGCGATGCCAACGAGACCGTAGTGGCCTGGCGGGTGGCGCTTGAAAGTGCCGGACCCGTGGCGCTCATCCTTTCCCGCCAGGATATCCCGACGTTGGACCGGAATCGCTATGCCTCAGCCGATGGGCTCAGGCGCGGTGCATACGTTCTTGGCGATGCGACTGGAGGAAAACCCGATCTCGTGCTGATCGCTACCGGTTCGGAACTCCACCTTGCCGTGGCGGCACAGGATGTACTTGCCCAGCGGGATATCCATGCCAGTGTCGTCTCAATGCCCAGTTGGGAGCTTTTTGATAAGCAGCCGCAGGAATACCGTGATTCGGTTCTCCCGCCGCAGGTGACGAAGCGGCTGGCCATCGAGGCAGGTTCTACGCTCGGCTGGCACCGTTACGTGGGGAACCCTGGCGATGTCCTTGGAGTGGATCGATTCGGAGCTTCGGCTCCGGGAGAAGTCGTGCTTCGTGAATACGGGTTTACCGTGGAGAATGTCTGCCGGATGGCACTCGCATTATGAAAGAAAATCCCCTTTTGAAGCTCCAGAGTTTTGGTCAAAGCATATGGCTTCATTCATCAGCCGCGGGCTGCCCGACTCGGGAGAGCGCACAGCATCCTAAAGGAGGTAACCTGTGAAGCCCGTGCTCCCGCCTTCAGTAAAAAACTGGCTCTCTTTAGCCGGCGCCATCATAGTTCTCACATCCCTATTCATGATCGTGTTTCTCTTCATCGTAACCTCGATCATGAGGAATCAGGCCGTCTACCTCGGCCTCGTCACCTACATCCTATTGCCGGCAGTCATGATCGTGGGGCTCATCTTCATCCCCATCGGCATGCTCCTGGAAACACGGCGGGAACGACGGGAGGGGGGCCGCCATGAACCTGGCTGGCCCAGTATAGATCTGAAGGAACCTCGGTACCGGCATGCCTTTTTTATCTTCGTGATCGGCACCGGCCTCTTCGTCCTCCTCTCCGCTGTCGGCAGCTACGAGGCATTTCACTACACCGAGTCGACCAGGTTCTGCGGCACGCTTTGCCATTCGGTGATGGAACCCGAGTATGTGGCCCATAACAACTCCCCCCACGCCCAGATCGCCTGTGCCGCCTGCCATGTCGGACCCGGTGCCAACTGGTACGTCCGATCCAAGCTTTCCGGGCTCTACCAGGTCTACGCCACTGCTGCCGACGTTTACCCCCGGCCGATCCCCACACCTATCAAGAATCTCCGCCCAGCAAGAGCTGTATGCGAACAATGCCACTGGCCTCAGAAATTCTACGGTCAAATATTCCAGCAGCGAACCCACTATCTCTCCGACAAGGACAACACTCCGTGGCGCATCGGCCTGAACCTGAAAATAGGCCCGCCACAAGAGGCGCTCGGGCTGATCGAGGGAATCCACTGGCATATCAATCCCAGGGTGCGCATCGACTACATCGCCACCGATAATGGTAGGCAGAAGATTCCGTGGGTGCGTTACACCAACCTCGACAGTGGAGAGGTAAAGGTTTTCCGCGACAAAGGCCAGTCTGCAAACGCTGGTGCACTTCCACGGGGGGAGATGCGGACCATGGACTGCATCGATTGCCACAATCGCCCGTCACACCTCTACCGTGCACCGGCGCAGTTCATCAACACGGCAATAACCGCCGGGCGGATTCCCGTTGCACTCCCGGAGATCAAGAAGATCGCCGTCCAGCTTTCCCTGCGCTCGTACTCGTCGGCCGTTACTGCACGCACCAGGATTCGAGCCGGCATCACGCAGTTCTACCAGCTAAACTACCCGGATCTGTTCGCAAGCCAGCGTGCGCTCGTGGAAAAAGGGGTGACGGGAGTCCAGGATGAGTTTGAGCAAAACATCTTCCCTTTGATGAAGGTAAGCTGGCAAGCGTATCCGGACAATATCGGCCATCTCTACTTCAGCGGCTGCTTCCGCTGCCACAACGGCCAGCACAAGAGCGATAAAGGCGAGACCATCCGCCGGGACTGCAACCTGTGTCACGACATCAGCATCCAGGGCGCACCGGGAAAGGGTTTGGAAGTTGCCCGAATAGGAGAAAGCCTAGCATTCAGCCATCCGGTGGACATCGGTAACGCCTGGCAGGAAACGCCTTGCACCGATTGCCACACCGGAGGAAGTCCCTGAGAGATAGAAAAGTCCGTCTTGCAGAAACAAGGTTGGGTTGACGATCGTAATTAGAAATGAGTCTGCACGTTTGTTGACAGCACTGGACTATGCAGCTATTGCACCTCATATTTTAATTGACCCAAATGGTAAGTAAATAATCACCAAAAAGAAGTTGTCAGTCTAACCCCAAGATAGAACAAGGATAACCGGGAGGAACCATGAAACGTATTGCAGTATTGACCAGCGGAGGCGACGCCCCCGCCATACGGGCTGTCGTTCGTACCGGACTCGCCAAAGGTTGGGATGTGCTTGGCGTTCGGTGCGGTTACGCCGGCCTGATCTCCGGCGATATTCTTCCCTTGGGGGCACGGGATGTGGGCGGCATCATCCAGCGAGGCGGGACCATACTCGGCAGTGCACGCTGCCTGGAGTTCCAGACCGAGGAGGGGAGACTGACAGCACTGTCCCAACTTCACCGACATGAGATCGAAGCATTGGTCGTTATCGGAGGCAACGGTTCCCAGACAGGAGCTCACGCACTGTCCCAGTTAGGCTTTCCGGTGGTTGGTGTGGCCTCGACCATCGATAACGACCTATTTGGATCAGATATCACCATCGGCGTGGATACGGCTCTGAACGTCTCACTGGAAGCGATTGACCGGTTGAAGGTCACGGCCTCATCCCACCATCGCGCGTTCCTCGTCGAGGTAATGGGTCACAAATGTGGCTAT
>JBEKFJ010000181.1:0-6067 GCA_050013355.1 Oryzomonas sp. | reverse complement strand
CAGAGTTTTTTCAAATATTCTCAAATCCTTACATGGTGTAGAGAAATGAGACCAAATATTGTCTAACTCTTTGAAATGTTTATCTCTGTGGCTCTGTGGCTCTGTGGCAAATGCTTTTTCAAGGTTTTAAAGTCTGGATATAACCTGCGATTTTGTTATCATGAAGTGCGCTCACGGGTGACATCCGATCAGGATGCCACCCGTGATGATGCTCACTCTCCCAAAGGTAAACTGTCCACCGCACCAGGGTGGCAGCGAAATATCCGGTTCCCATGCATTCCAGTCCATTCCTGGTCATAAATCCCGATTCCGGCAGTTTCAGCCGCAGACGCATTACGAAGGTGGTCGATAGCCTCAAGCGTTCCGGCCTGTTCCCCGTCATCCACCCGGTCAGGAATCCCGCCGAAGCACTCCTCTGCTGTCAGGCCATCCGCCGGGTGCGGGAGCATCCCTTCATCATCGTCGCCGCCGGGGACGGCACGTTCAACGCCGTCATCAACGGTCTTGGTCCCGGACCGGCAACCCTGGCGGTGCTGCCGCTGGGCTCGTCCAATGTACTGGCAGCAGAACTGGGAATATCGTCCCTTGACGACGGCATTGCACGCATATGCGCAGGCAGAACCAAGCCGCTGTCGGTCGGGCTCCTGGAGCTTGCGGCAAGCCGCTGTTATTTTGCCCTGATGGCAGGCAGCGGGCTGGACGGGGCCGTGGTGAGCGGCGTCAGGGCGGGGGAGAAACGGGTGCTGAA
This sequence comes from Oryzomonas sp., assembly GCA_050013355.1. Lineage (GTDB taxonomy): Bacteria > Desulfobacterota > Desulfuromonadia > Geobacterales > Pseudopelobacteraceae > Oryzomonas. Next base: position 5,319 of record JBEKFJ010000181.1, on the reverse strand, counting down.
ACAGGGCGCCTATGCCCTGTCGGCGTTAAGGGAGGTCCTTGCATGGGATAGTGGCATGCAGGAGATCGTTGCGGACGGAAAACGCTGCCACTGCCATACGGTGGTGGTCTGCAATGCCTCGCGCTATGGCGGCTCGTTCAGGCTTGCGCCCAACAGCGACCTGTTCCGTCGCGGTTTTGAGATCGCCTGCGTTACGGGGAGCCACAGGAGGGGGTACCTGACGATTGCCCGCAGCCTCTTCCTGGGCCGCAGGATGCCGGAGACGGCCATTACCTGGCTATCCGCCACAGAGCTTGAATTGCGGGGTGCAAAGCCGATCCAGATCGATGGGGATTTCGTCGGGCGCGGTCCGGCAAGGATCACGGCGGTGGCCGATTTTGCCCAGCTCATCATATAATACCGATTCCAAATCAAGGATGAAATCAAGGATAGCACCTTGATTTGGAATTGGTATAACCGTCGCCCCATGGCCCGCCTCCTCCTGCTGTGCGGCCTTGCCGCCCTTTTGGCCTGGCCCGGCCGCTGCCTGGCCGTTTCCAGCCGACCGCTCGCCATCTCCATCCTTGCCTCCCAATCCCTTCTCAGCCGCCCGACGGCGCGGTTGGCCGTTGATGATGCCATGGCCCTTTTGCACCGCGTCTTTCCCGCGGCCCGGATAGGCGCCGGCCAAGGGCGTGCCGATGTGGTCATCCGCCTGCCGGAGATCCCGGTCGAGACCGCTTCCGCCCGTTCAGCCGCACCCCCCGACAGCTCCTATTGCTGGAGGTCTTCGCGCCGCGGAGGTGTAACTACCCTGGCTCTGGCCGCCTCGACCCCGGAGGGGGTAGCCTGCGGACTCTACGCCCTTTTGCAGGAAAGGCTCGCCATACGCTTCGTCCATCCACGGGAGACGCTCTACCCCGCCTACCGCTCCTGGCCGCTCAAGTCCGCTTTCACCTTTGCGGGGGCTCCCCGGTTTCCGGTCCGGGGGTTTCATCTCCACACACTTCATCCCATCGAACTGACCGAACCGTTGATGAACCCGGCGCTAGGCGGCGGCTTCGATGAGGTCAGGGAATACATCGACTGGCTGGCCCGCAACGGCCAGAACACCATGCAATTCTTCCTGCTGCGGGAGATCGACCGCACCGCCTGGATCAGGCATGCCGCCCGCATCGTCGAGTACGCCCACCGGCGCGGTGTGCGCTGCGGGGTGGAGATCTCCCTGTCCATGCTCCAGCAGCAGGCCTTTCAGTCCCTGGCCCTGTTGCGCCCGTATCCGTCATATTACCGCCAGGTGGATGCCACCCTTGCGTGGCTGTTCCGGGTCCGGTGGGACTTCATCACGCTCGAACCGACCATGGGGGAGCACCTCCCCGTCCTGAGCGGCCTGCTCCCCGACGTGCAGCGCCACATGGAGCGTGAGGTGGTAGGGCGCTACGGTAGCCGGCTCATGCTCGCCACTCATGTCATCCCCTCCGGCCAGGGGGAGCGGGTGCGCCGTCCCCTGGAGCCGACCAGCGGCATCTTGATCCATACGGTCATGTGCTATTCCGTCTCGGAGCCGCACGCCCCGGTCTACGGCAACGTCAACCAGCGCTTCATGCTGGATGCCGCCCGCGACGAGGTCCGTCGCCGGGAGACCTGGTACTGGCCGGAGTCGTCCTACTGGGTCGGGTTCGACAGCTCAGTGCCGCTCTTGCTGCTCCCCTATCTGGACAGCCGCTGGAGCGACATGGATCAGATGGCCCGCCTCGGGGTGTCCGGGCATCTCACCTTTACCTCCGGTTGGGAGTGGGGCTACTGGCTGATTGACTGGAGCATTGCCCGCTGGTCGTGGCGTTTCAGCGACAACGGCAGGCCGCGCGGGGATGGCCCGCTCGCCCCGCTCGACGACCTCCTGCCGGACCAACGGCTGCATAACATGTGGGGCGAAGCGCTGCGCCTGCAGAACCGCTATCTGAAGGAGCGCGGCCTGATGCGCTACCTGGCGGCGCTAACCCCCTTCTCCGAACTGCCCCATCCCTTTGACCGCCCCTTTCAACCCGATCCGGGTTTCCGGTACTCGTGGCTGCTGAACGCAGCGTCCCCTGGGGAGGCGCTGGCCGTTCTCGCGGGGCCGGTGGCCGATATGGAGGCCTATAGTGTTGCCATGAGTTCCCTTGCAACGCGTATCGACACCAGGCTTGCACAGCTCGAAGCGGCGCCGGGCGACCATCTTCATGGCCCCCTTCAGGTTGCCCGGGAGTTGAGCCGCGGCCTGCGGGTAACGGCCCTGCGCGCCCGCCATCGCGCCCTGACCCTGCGAGCGCTCGTGGCAAAACGGCCGGGGCAGGGCGACCCCCCCGGCCGGCCGGAAGAACTCCTCGCCCAGGCCGCCGCAACCCGAATCGAGGCGTTGGCGCTGGTAACCCGGCAGGAGTCGGGCTATCGCTACCCGCTGGAGCGGATTGCCCGCCGCACCGCCAACCTGACCGCCTATCCCTTCGGCTACCTCTACCCGGCAAGCCGGCTGTTCTTCTGGGAGCGCGAGGAGGAACAGGTCCGGCACGAGCGCTTCGATGCCTTCTTCATGAACCTGTGGGATTTCCGGCGCACGCTCGGGCCGGGGAGTCTCTTCCAATGACCGCCTGCCTACTTTAACAATGCTGAACATGTGCTGCCCTATTCCTCTCTTGTACGTCACTTGCTTATCTGTTAGCATGCCTTCTGTTGTATCCAAAAGTGCATATGGAGAGTCATGAAACAGGCATCGTTTTATACATCGAACAAACAACAGGACGCCGCCGCCATCCCAGCGAGTGGACGCACCAACGGGTCGATGAATAAGGTTAGCGAGGAAGATCGAGCGGTGCATGACTGGTATCGCTTTGTCCTTTCATTTCCTCCGCATCTTGTCACCGAGTACCTGCGTCGTTTTGGTTTGAATGGAAAACACCGCCTCCTGGACCCTTTTTGCGGCACCGGCACGACATTGGTGGAGGCAAAGAAACAGGGCATCCCGAGCATCGGCATTGAGGCTAACACCATGGCCCATTTTGCCAGCAGCGTCAAAATTGACTGGAACGTCGATCCGGGCGCTTTGCTGGATAATGCCGAGAAAATCTCCACGGTAGTGTCTAAAGAATTCAAGTCTTGCGGGCTCTATGACGAGCCCTTGCTGCGGGTACTCAATCCGGCCAACATGTCGCTCAGGACGCTGGATAGCGACCGGGAAAAATTGATTCTTACGAACTCCATCAGTCCGCTTCCCTTGCATAAGGCGCTTGTTCTGTTCGATTCCATCGAGCGGGAAGGTGGCGCTCAATTTCAACGCCACGAAAAGCTTTCTTTTGCCAAGGCACTGGTTAACACCGCCAGCAACCTCAGATTTGGCCCCGAGGTCGGTGTCGGTACTATTCGCCATGATGCCCCTATGTTATCGGCCTGGATGGACGAGATCAGGACAATGGCCAGTGATCTGCGCCATACGACTGCACGAGCCTGCGTGCCAGCCGACGTATTCCATGCCGACGCCCGCCAGATGAACTTAGTCCTGGAGCCGGGATCTATCGACGCTGTAATCACCTCTCCACCGTATCCTAACGAAAAAGATTACACCCGCACAACCCGACTGGAGTCGGTGCTATTGGGGTTTATACGGTCCCGTAACGACCTCCGTGCCCTGAAGCAAAACCTGGTCCGCTCTAATACCCGCTCTGTGTACAAGCATGATAACGATGATCAGTGGATCGAGGAGCATGCTGAGATTCAGGCTATTGCAGAAAAGATTGAAAATCGTCGTATCGAATTAGGAAAAACATCAGGCTTCGAACGTCTGTATGCACGGGTGACGAAGCTCTACTTCGGTGGCATGGCCCGCCACTTGGCTGACCTGCGCCCTTTCCTCAGACAGGGTGCGCACTTGGCATACGTGGTGGGAGACCAGGCGTCGTATCTGCGGGTGATGATCCGTACTGGAGAGCTTCTGGCCGATATAGCGAAGTCACTCGGTTATGAACTTGTCGGGATCGATCTCTTCCGCACACGTCTGTCCACGGCAACCAGGGAACAATTGCGGGAGGAAGTGGTCGTACTCAGGTGGCCGGGATAGCCGCTGATAACGCGAGAGGGAATCATGGCCGATAAAAACCGCTATGTACGGATCATTGAGAATATTTTTTCCGCAGCTTACACAAAAGGGGCGCGCAAGGTCGTCTTCGCGCGGGACGACATTGTAAAGCAGGCCCAAGAGCTTGGTATTACACTTCCCAAGAACCTTGGCGATCTCGTGTACAGCTTCCGTTACCGTATTGAACTCCCCGAAACGATCCGCAAGAAGGCACCCAAGGGTGAGGAATGGATTATCTTGCCGGTTGGGATCGCCAAGTACGCCTTTGTCGCCACAAACCTGAGCACCATCAACCCTTCACAAAGTCTCTCCATAACCAAGATACCCAACGCTACTCCGGGCATCATTGCCAAGTACGCCCTCAACGACGAACAGGCTCTGCTTGCGCAACTTCGCTACAACCGTCTTGTTGACATATTCACCGGTATAACCTGCTGTTCCCTCCAAAATCATCTGCGAACCACAGTCCCGCACATGGGGCAGGTGGAGACCGACGAACTTTATGTCGGAATTGACCGAAAAGGTGTTCATTACGTCCTGCCGGTACAGGCGAAAGGCGGCAAGGATAAATTAAACATCGTCCAGATTCTCCAGGACTTTGCCATGTGTGAGACCAAGTTTCCCAATCTCGTTTGCCGTCCCATCGCGGCCCAGTTTATGGATGCAAACGTGATAGCGATGTTCGAGTTCGAGCAGGGTGAAGGCGGCATTTGCATTGCTGCGGAAAAGCATTACCGGCTTGTGCCGCCGGATGATATGACGGTGGAGGATCTGGAGGGGTATCGACAGAGGTTGGGGTGATTGGTGATAATATAATGATTGGAGTTATCCATGAACGACATTGATAAAATTATTGATCAAAGGATTGGTGAAGTAAGAACTGAATCTATTGATTTTAGTTTTGGAGAAATAGTTAATTTATATTCTGATAAAGAGCTAATTATTCAGCCTGATTATCAAAGGCTATTTAGATGGTCGGTAGAACAAAGGTCGCGATTAATTGAATCTATTTTGTTAGAACTACCAATACCAGAAATTTACATAATTGAAAATGAAGATGGAGTTTTTGAATTAATAGATGGCTTGCAAAGACTAAGTACGGTTATTCAATTTATCAAGCCAGAGGTATTAAGCTATGAAAAATTAGAATTAAATGGTTGCGATCTTATACCCGAACTTAATGGAATGACTTTTGATGACTTATCTTTAAGGCTTAAACTCCAATTAAA
>JBEKFJ010000180.1:0-14905 GCA_050013355.1 Oryzomonas sp. | reverse complement strand
CTGCGCCGGCCGGGCGGCGGGCTGGACCTGAATGACCGGCTCCGCCGGTTCAGGCTCCGGTTCCTCGCACTCCTCATGCACAACCTCCCGCTCTCCGTCCAAGCCGTTACCCTTGAAAAAATAGCGGTCATACAACCGGTGGTGGGAGGTCCAGCGGGAGGTGTTGGCGCTTTCCCTGGCGATGTGGGACTGGATGCCGTTGATCTTGGAGTCCATGTCGTCCAGGTAGCTGAGGATGGTGGCCTCGACGGTCTTGGGGCGTTTGGGTGAACCGTACTCGTATTGGCCGTGGTGGGAGAGGAGCATGTGCTTGAGCAGCATGGACAACTCCCTCGGAAATCCTTCCACCATGCGGATCTTGTCCTCCACCAGTGCCACGCCGATGGTAATGTGTCCCAGCAGCTTTCCCTCGTCGGTGTAGTCAAAGGCGCGCTCATAGCTCATCTCATGGATCTTGCCCACGTCATGCAGCAGCGCCCCGACCACCAGCAGGTCTTCGTTGATCCCCTCGTACAGCGGCACAATGGTCTTGACCAGCCTGACGACCGAAAGGGAGTGTTCCAGAAGCCCCCCCAGGTAGACATGGTGCATCCCCTTGGCGGCCGGCGCCGTACGGTACTTGGCCATGAGGGGCCCGTCCTCCAGGAACATCTCCATGAGCCCCTTGAGATGCGGATCAACGATGGCGGCCACTACGGCATCCAGTTCCCGGAGCATATCGTTGCCGTCGCGAGGAGACTCCGGCAGGAAGTCAGCCAGGTTGACCGCCTCCTCGGCGATCCTGGTGATCTCGGCCACCACCACCTGCATCTTGTTCAGATAGACCGATGCCTTACCTCGTACCTTCACGAAATCATCCCGCTCAAAGAGCTTGTCTAGTGCATCTACGTTGTCCCAGACCTTGGCGTCCACCTCGCCGCTCTTGTCCATCAGGCGCAGGTTCATGTAGGGCTTGCCGTTCTTGGCCATGGCCATGATCTTCTCCTTGACCAGGAAAACGGCAGTGACCAAGTCACGGTCCTTTATGTCGGCTACGAATTGTTTTGCCACGTGGCGCTCCTTTACGTTACGAACACGACCTTGTACATAGAACTTTGGTGAATGGGAAGGGTCACGGAGAAAATCGACGAGTGACCCTTTCATCCTGTTTAGCGCCTTCATCCGCTTGTATCGGCTTCACGAAGTCTTTCCGCAATGATGTCCGCGATCCTGATGCCGTCGATAGCCGAACTCATGATGCCGCCGGCATAGCCGGCCCCCTCGCCGGCCGGGTACAGCCCCGCGAGTCCGGCCGATTCGTAACGCTCATTGCGCAGGATCCGCACCGGGGCCGATGTGCGGGACTCGATGCCGACCAGGACGGCCTCGGCGGTGACGAAGCCCCGCAGCTTGCGCCCGAACTCGTTGATCCCTTCCCGCAGGGTCTGGGTTATGAACGGCGGCAACACCGTATCCAGGTCGGCTTCGACGATGCCGGGCCGATAGCTGGACGAGAGCAAGCCCTTGCCCGGCAGCCCCATGAACCCCATCAGGTTGCCGGCCGGTGCGCGGTATTCTCCCCCACCGGCCTGGAAGGCCTGTTGCTCCCAATGGCGCTGGAACCTGACTCCGGCCAGTGGGTCTGCGCCGCCGAAATCGGCCGGGGTGACGTTCACCACCAGGGCGCTGTTGGCGAACGGGGCACTGCGCATCTGGCCGCTCATGCCGTTGGTAACCACGCCCCCTTCTTCGGATGCGCCGCCAATAACCACGCCGCCAGGGCACATGCAGAAGGAATAGGCGCTGCGGCCGGTGGCCTTGTTATTCCAGGCAACGGCATAGTCGGCCGCCGGCAGGTTGGGGTGGCGCGGGCCGCCGTACTGGATCCGGTCGATCAATGCCTGGGGATGCTCCACCCTCAGGCCCATGGCAAAGGCCTTGCGCTCCAGCGGCACCTTGCGCCGTTCCAGCAGTTCGTAGGTATCCCGCGCGCTGTGGCCGCTGGCCAGGACAAGGAGGTCGCACGGCAACTCCGTCTCCCCATTGACTATGACCGCGGAAACGGCTTTGCCGGCGACAACGATATCGGTCAGCCGGCAGCCGAAATGTATCCCGAACCCCCTGTCCAGCAGGTGCCGTCGTATGGCGCTGACGACCGTGCGCAAGCGGTCGGTGCCGATATGGGGCTTGGCCAGATAGCGGATCTCGGGCGGTGCACCGAAACCGGCCATCTGCTCCAGCACCCAGGGCACCAGCGGGTCTTTTGATCGGCAGGTCAGCTTGCCGTCCGAGAAGGTGCCTGCGCCCCCCTCGCCGAACTGAACATTGCTCTCCGGGTCCAAGAGCCCTGCCTTCCAGAATTTCCGGACATCGAGGCTGCGCTGCTCCACCGGCTGACCCCGCTCGATAACGGTGGCTGTCAGGCCGTACTCGGCCAAACGCAGCGCCGTGAACAGCCCGGCCGGGCCGCTGCCGACAATGACGATCCGCTGCGGCGACCTGACCGGCGCGAAGACGTTTGGCAACGGTTCAGGCTGCCACTCCAGGTCCGGTTCGGAGGCCAAACGGGCCAGCAGGGGTGCGTCATCGGTGAGTGAGAAGGAGACGGTATATATGACCTTGACACGCGGCTTGCGCCGGGCGTCGATTCCTTTGCGGAGGATCCGGAAGTCTCCCAGGGCTGCGGGAGAGACGTCGAGCTGTGATGCAACAAGCCCAGGCAGGCGGTCTTCCCCGTCATGCGGCGAAAGGGTGAGGTTACGATAGATAAACGGCATCCGTCAGCCTTGCTGGAACCTTTTCCGCTCTAGGAGCTGCTCGACGATGATGACGATATCCACCGCTTTGGTGGACTTTGGGATGTGCACCTTGGCGCCCATGTCGGGGGCATCGTGCTCGTGGGGAGGCTCATGAAACATGGAGGTCAACATGATAATCACCGGTTGTTTGTCACCCGACAGGCGGCTGATCTCCATGCAGGTGCTGACGCCTCCCATACGCGGCATCACCAGGTCTGAGAGCACGGCATCAGGGGCCTTTTCCAGGAAGAGCTTGATCCCCTCAATGCCGTCACTGGCGTTGAATGCCGTAAACCCGTTTTCATTGAAGGCGTCGGAAAGCACCTTCTGGAAAAAGGGGTCGTCGTCGATAATCAGGATTTTTCCGCGCGATTCCATCATGGCAGGCCCGTCCAAGAGGCAATAATTCCAATTTCAAATCAAAGCGGCATCTTGACTTCGCGGTCCAATTTGCTCTGCAAATTGTCGTTGGCTCGTCTTCGGCTCCTCAACGTACTACCTGTACGCCTTCGTCGCCTCGATCCTCGCCGCCTTGATGTCATCTTTGATTTGAAACCGTAATAAGGCTAACTATATCCACTTATTGCGAAAAAGAAAAGTGGAATGCTCGCGGTTTTTCGGATTTTATCGCTTCAGGCTTGAATAACGGCAGGAAATTCCAGACGAAAAACCGTCCCCTCCGGTGAACTCTTCTCAACGGCAACGCTTCCCTGATAGAGGCGGGCGATGCGCCGGACCACCGGCAGCCCCATACCGGTGCCGCGGGACTTGGTGGTAAAAAACGGCTCAAAGATGTTCGGCAGGGTATCGGCCGGGATGCCGCCGCCGCTGTCGCCGACCTTGACCACCACCCTACCTCCTTCTTCGTAAATCTCAATATCGAGGTGGCCGCCGCCGGGCATCTCGTCCAGGGCGTTCAGGAACAGGTTGGTGAATATCTGTTCCAACTCCGCCGGATCGGCCTTGATGGCCGGTGGTACGCCGTGATAGCGCCGCTCGACACGGATGTTGCCGGTTTCGATCTGGGGAGAAAAGGCGTCGATGGCATTATCCACAACCCGGTCGATCTGCACCTCCGAAGAGATACTGCGGCCGCGGTGGGAAGCGCCCAGGAGCTTGGAGATAATGGAGTCGATCCGGTCGACCTCCTTGAGGACCTTGTCCAGGTAATCCGTTTGCTCTTGGTCGGCGCTGTTCTGGCGCATAAGCTGAACAAAGAGCGAGATTGTATTGAGCGGATTGCGGATCTCATGGGCCACGCCAGCTGAAAGGTAGCCCAGCGCGGCCAGTTTTTCGGATTGGGCGATCTCGGACTGGGCCTTTTGCAGCGCTTCCGTTTTCTCGCGAACCCGCTTCTGCAACTCCTGGTTCCAGTTGTCGATCTCTTCGAGAAGCCGCACTTGCTCCTGCTGCAGTGCCTTGTTGTGGAGTTCGATCTCCCTGATTCGCAGGACGCTGTCGAGGCGGTCCAGCAGGCCTCGGTTGTTGAACGGCTTGAGGATGTATTCGGAAGCCCCTCCCTTCATCAGTTCAACGGCAATCTCTTCGTTCCCCTTGCCGGTAAACATGATGACATAGGTGTCCGGATAATGCACCTTGATCTCCCGCAAGGTCGCAAGGCCGTCCATTTCGGGCATCATGTAGTCCAAGAGCGCCAATTCCGGCGCCTGGGAGGAGATGATATCCATCCCCTGGCGGGCGGTGGAGTCGGTAAGCACATGATAACCTTTGCGTGAGAGGATCAGGCTGGTGAGTTCGAGGATATGGGGGTCGTCGTCGATGACGACGACCGTTGCCTTACTATCGGGAGGGGGTGTGGTGCTCATAGCGAAAAACGCCGGGCAAAACGGAGTCCGGCGCACCGTTCATTGTTCCGCCGGCAGGCGAATCGTCAAAACCGGGCAGGAAGCCCCGCGAACGACACGTTCCGCGGTGCTGCCGAAGATCAGGTGGTCAAGGCCGGTGCGGCCATGGGTGCCGAGCACAATCAGCGAAGCGGCCGCTTCCTGGGCCGAACGGATGATCTCCTCGTAAGGGATACCTGTGACGGTGGACGTCGTGAAGTTGGTAAAGTCCCCCATCTTAGAACTGCAGAACTTTGCCATCATCTTTTCGGCCCCCTCTTCGATCTCCTTCTCCAACTGCTCGAAGGAGATGTGGGGGACATAGAAACCGCGCAAATCGACCGGCTCATTGATGACATGCAGTATCATAAGTTGTGAATCGAACTGTTTCGCCAGGGACAGGGCATAATCGAATGCGTAATCAGAGTTTTCCGAGAAATCGATGGCCGTCAGGATCTTGTCGAACGGTTTCATTTCGTTGCCCCCTCATGTGGATTGAGTGAGATACTATTTTAATTGAATATTTTTCGAATGATCTTTTTGAGCTCATCGATCTTGACCGGCTTGTTGATATATCCACCTCGCCATAGGCGGTAACCATGATGACGTTGCTGTCGGGATGGCTTCTGCCCAGCTCCCGCAAAAAAGACAGCCCATTCATCTCCGGCATATTGATGTCGGTGATGATCAGCTCGACTTCTTTATCCCGCAGGTAATTGAGCGCCTCGTAGCCGTTGCCGGCCGACGCCACCTCATACCCCTCGCGTGTCAGGATTTTCGAGAGCGCAATACGGGCGTTCTCCTCATCATCGACCACCAGTATGCGTTTTTGCTGCTCTGCCACTACGTGCTCCCCACATTGTACTGTATTGTGAGTCTAGCACGGAGCGCTACCGTGTCAAGAAACAGCGGGCCTTTTCTCCCCGCTTTTGGCCGATGCCGCTTTCTCGCGAAGCTTGATGGCCGAAAGGATCAGGTTTGCTATGATCGACACAAAGTAGATTTCATCCTCGGGAAAGCTCCGCATGGATGTGGTCTGAAGGTTGATGACCCCATAGACGTCCTTCTTGTCGGTTATGGGGAAGGAGAGCATCGAGTTGTATTTCTCTTCGTTCAGTTCCGGGAAGACCTTGTAACGAGGATCCTGGGAGGCGCGGCTCAGGTTGATGGGCTGCATTTCCCTGGCAACGGTGCCGGTAATCCCCTCGCCGATCTTGAGGCGGATCACGCCTATCTTTTCCTGCTCGTACCCGTAGGTGGCCTTCAGAACCAGTTCCCCGTTCTCCAGGAGATAGATGTTGCAGACACTGGCGTGAAGCTGTACGGCAAGCTTGGCTGCCACCATGTTCAGTACTTCGGAGAGTTCGAAGTCGGAAGAAACCAGCATGCTGATCTCTTCCAGGGAGATGATCTCCATGTGTTCGCGGTTCGCCCGCTGCATGGTCAGCACCATCTTGCCTTTTTCGCTTTCCATGTAGGGAGTGAAATTGGCCTTGTGATAGAATGGGTTGACGGTCTTCACCTTCTCCGTCTGGGTGCGAAAGTCGGAAAAACCGCAGGAACAGGTCATTTTAACCCGGTAGTTATCGATGCGCTGGCTATTCATTACTTTACCGCACTTACGGCAACGTGCTGCTATCTGCATGCTGCTCTCCTAGGGACGTTTTATACCAATTCCAAATCAAGGCGCTATTCTCGCGTTGGCTCGTCTTTGGCTCCTCAACGTACTACCTGTACGCCTTCGTCGCCTCAATCCTCGCCGCCTTGATTTCATCCTTGATTTGGAATCGGTTTTACGGGCGGACGCCGTTGGCGTCAAGCACAATGGAAACCGGTTTTCCGGCGGGCCCGAGTGATTTGAGCGCCTTGCCGTTTATCTCGACCTCCACCCCCCCGGCATTGGACAACTCAAGGGCAATGTTCTTTTCTGCCTTCCATTCGATGGCGTCGCCGACCGTCAGATCATAGGTTTGGGACAGCCCCCCGTCGATGGTGACAGCGAGGGTCCCGTTCTGGCTCACTTTCATGAGCACGATAAAACTTTTCGGCTGCTCGGCCGGTTGCGCCGGGACACTCTTCTGGTCGGCCGACGGCGTTTCGTTGGGTTGCTCGGCGGCGGGAAGCGGTTTATTTTCTTTTTTTTGTGGAGGGGGCGGCGTATGGACGCTGGAGCGCACCGGCTGAATTGCCGGCACCGGCGCGGTTGCCGGCACCGGCTGTGGCTGGGGTGCCTGAGGGGCGGGCAGCTCCCGCCTGGGCGGGGTCTCGGAGCGGTTGATGATACTTGCCGTGATGATGATCAGCAGCAGCAAAAAAGCCGGCAGCACAAATTTTCGCAGTGATATGCGTTTCTTCGGGATTTCACCGTCACCGCCCGCCCCGCCCTGTTGTTGCGCCGCAGCCGGCAGGCCGTTGCGCTGCGCCTGCTGCTTTTCGAACTGCCGGATCATGTCATCGGGGTTAAGGCCCAGATAAACGGCATAGGTTCGCAGAAAACCTTTCAGGTAGGCCTGGTTGGCAAACTCCTCTGTCTTGTCGTTTTCCAGGGCCAGAAGATAGTTCTTGCCCATTTTGGTCGCCTCAACGGCCTCGTCGAGGGCGATGCCGTGGTACTCGCGGCATCGCCTGAGAACAGCCCCCGGGGAGGCGGGCGGGGGACCATTGTTATACGGATCGGTTTCTGACAATCGGTCCTCGCTTACTTGAGAAGCTCCAGATATCCTATGGATGCATGTCCCAATTCGGAGTCGGGAATGATGCGAAGCACCTCGTTAAAGGAGCTTTTGGCGGCATCAAGACTGTTCTGCTTGAGCTGTGCCAGGCCGAGATAATAATAGGCGGCACCAAAATCTTTAAATATATCCAATGCTTTATGGTATTCGGAGATGGCCAGTTCTGTCTTATCCATGGCAAACCAGACCCTGCCGAGGGAAAGCCGGGCCACCGGATTGCGCGGATTGGCGACGATCACCGCCCGAATCTCCTCAAGCGCCTTGGGATAGTCTCCCTTGCCAAGATAGGCCAGCCCCAGATTAATGGCCGCGTTTTCGCTATCCTGATAAAAGATGTCATCCTTGACGATCTTGAACTGCTGGATGGCGTTGTCCCACTGTTTGAGTTCGAGATAGACCACCCCCAGGTCGTTACGGGCCGTCGAGTAGTTCGGTTTCAGCGTAATTGCCTGCTGGAGCTTCTGTTCAGCCAGATCATAACGCTTCTTTCCCAAATAGGCCAAACCGAGGTTGTAGAGCAGTTCCGGATTTCCGGGATCGGATTTTTCCGCTTCGGTCAGCTCTATCAGGGCGCTGGTGTAATTGCGCTCCCCCAGGTAGGAAAGCCCCATCTGGTAATGGTAGGGGCCCGTGTTATTCTTCACCTCCTGCCTGCGGCCGGTGGCGCAACCGGCCAGAGCAAGAGTCGCGAGAAGGTACACGATGTAAAACCGGCAGAATTTCATGGGCATCCGATCGAGCGGTATTCAACCCCGCGGCAAACTTAGTGTCCCGTTCAGTTAGTTCATACTCGTAATTCCGTCTCTCCAGCCAAAATAGCTAGGGAATTACTTCCCACGACTAACTGAACGGGACACTAGCAAAACAAACCAAACTTGTCAATAAATCGAATGGTTACGACTTGAGTCCGCTAATATCCCGAAAACTCGTCAGTGCCTTGAAATTCCGGTAGCGGGCCTCGATCTCCCGGTATTCCAGGCGCTTCATGCGGTTGAGGCTGAAATCCTCCACATTGAAGGAAGCCATCACCGAGCCGAAGACGATCGCCTGGCGGATGCCTTCCTCGGACAGGTCGCCGGTATTGGCAAGGTACCCCATAAAACCTCCGGCAAAGGTGTCGCCGGCGCCTGTCGGGTCAAAGACCTCCTCCAGTGGGTAGGCCGGTGCGGCGAACACCGAATCTGCCGTGAACATCAGCACTCCGTACTCGCCACGCTTGACCACCAGCCGCTTGCACCCCAACGCGATGATGTCGCGAGCCGCTTTGACCAGGTTCGATTGATTGGTGAACTGACGCGCCTCACCCTCGTTGATTACCACGATGTCAACCCTCCGGAGCACCTTCTTCAACGCCTCGGGCTTGGAAGAAATCCAGAAATTCATGGTATCGCACGCCACCAGCTTCGGCCTGCGCACTTGGTCCAGCACCTCAGTCTGCAGGTCGGGGTCTATGTTCGCCAGAAAGAGATAGTCGGCAACACGTTGAGCTGCGTATCCAGGGTCTGGGCCTCGTTCAGGTCGTAGCCATATCTTCCGCTCCAGTGAAAGGTCTTCCCGGGGATTTGCTGAAGGCCGTCGGTATTGATATCCCGGGACGTAAGAAAGCTTATGTGCTCAGCGGGGAAATCGTCTCCCACCACCGCCACCAGCGAGACGTCAGTGAAGAAGCTGGCCGAGGTGGAAAAATAGGTTGCTGAACCGCCCAGAACATTCTCTCCCCTGCCAAAGGGGGTTTCCACCGTATCAAAGGCAACGGTGCCGACGACAACGATTCCCATAGAAAAACATCTCCTTGTAAAGGTAAGATCTACAAATATTTGCCGATGATCAGATCAAGTTTTTGTTTCGTTTCGGCCGGAATGGCCCATGTGTCGCTTATGATGGCATATTGAAGGGCGCTGCCGCATGGGCAGTTCTGTTCCCGGCCATTGATGGTGGCCACGGCGTGACGGATTATGTCCTTGGCCATGGCGACATTCTGCCGGATGATCTGGACCACCGCTTCAACCGACACGTCGTCATGGGCTGTATGCCAGCAGTCATAATCGGTGGACAGGGCGATGATACCGTAGCATATCTCGGCTTCACGCGCCAACTTGGCTTCAGTCAGGTTGGTCATGCCGATTATCGCCGCCTCTAAATTGCGATACATGAACGATTCGGCACGGGTTGAAAAGGCCGGCCCCTCCATGCAGACGTAGGTGCCGCCCTTGTGGGCAACCGCCCCGGCCTTGAGGGCAGCCGCATGGAGAACATCCGACAGCTCATGGCAGACCGGATCGGCAAAGCCGACATGGGCAACGACCCCTTCACCAAAAAAGGTATCCTTGCGGACGCCCTTGGTTCGGTCGATGAACTGGTCCGGTATGACAATATGGCCCGGGGCGATGATCTCCTTGAGGCTTCCCACGGCTGATACGGAAATGATCCGCTCCACGCCGAGCGTCTTCATGCCGTAGATATTGGCGCGGTAGTTGACCTCGGACGGCAGCAAACGGTGGCCACGCGCATGGCGGGGAAGGAATGCCATCCGCACGCCGTTCAGCACTCCGGTAACGTACTCGTCCGAAGGGTTGCCGAAGGGCGTTTCCACCTGCACCCGCCGGACATCCTCCAGGCCTTCCATCTCGTAGAGCCCGCTCCCGCCGATAATGCCGATTGCCGCATCCTTCATGATCCCAGCTCCTTCACTAAACGTGCCTGTAAAATGTCTCAAACTGTACGGGTTTTGGGCATAAACTTCAACCGTTATTTTCCATAATTCCGCTTGCCGGGCGGCTTCTCATGCAGGTATTTACGGCCGGGCAAAATTAACGCTTGCCTTTCACCTCCAAGGTCTTTATGATATCCAATAGACTTGTACCCGAAACGGCGGCATGGTGTCCGCCGTTTTTATTTTGATCATCGCATTCTGCCCCTCCTGCATTCAATTTCCCATTGAACAAAGCAGACCATTTGGCAGGCGAAGATTATGTCTGCCGCACGGTACTGCCGTCCTGTCATGGATCATTCAGGTTGGTCCTCCGGCCCGCGCGCGCCTATCCCCACACCGACAACACCAAAGAAAAGGAATAGATCCCATGACGTTTGACGAACTGGGCCTCAATGCGGCCATCCTCAAGGCGGTGGCTGACTGCGGCTACACCATCCCCACACCAGTACAAGAACAATCCATACCGCTGGCCATGGCCGGCCACGACCTGATCGCCACGGCCCAAACCGGAACCGGCAAGACGGCAGCCTTTGTTTTGCCGGCCCTTGAGCGCCTGGCTACCCCCTCCACCATGCCCGGCAAAGGCCCCCGCATCCTGGTCCTCACCCCAACCCGTGAACTGGCGGGCCAGGTCATGGAGGCAGCCCGCACGTACGGACGCGGTTTTCGTCCCCGCTGCGGCACCTTGTTGGGCGGGATGCCCTACCGCGAACAGTTGCGCCTGCTTTCGGCGCCGGTGGACATAATCGTCGCCACGCCGGGCCGCCTGCTGGACCACCTCGAGCGTGGCAGTGTCCGCTTGGACCGCCTGGAGATGCTTATCCTGGATGAGGCCGACCGTATGCTGGACATGGGCTTCAGTGAAGACATGGACAAGATCGTGGCACGTGCCCCTGCCGACCGCCAAACCATGATGTTCACCGCCACCATGGATGCCACCGTCAGCAAGCTGGCGGAACGCATGCTGCGCAACCCGCAACGGGTGGAGCTGGCTGTGCGCACCACCTCCAACGACCTGATCGAACAGCGCCTGCACGTTGCCGACAGCCTGCATCACAAGAAGGAACTCCTCAACCACCTTGTCAGCGACCAGACATTGACCAGGGCCATCATATTCTCGGCCACCAAACGCGATGCCGACGATTTGGCGCGCGAGCTTTCCCGCAACGGGCACCAGGCCGCGGCCCTGCACGGCGATATGAATCAGATTGCCCGCAACAAAACCATTGAACGCATGCGCAGAGGAGCAATCCGCTTGTTGGTGGCGACCGATGTGGCTGCACGCGGCCTTGACGTCAACGGAGTCAGCCACGTGATCAACTTCGACCTGCCCCGCTTTGCCGAGGACTATGTCCACCGCATCGGCCGCACCGGACGCGCCGGAGCTTCCGGCATCGCCATCTCCTTTGTCTCCCGGTCGGAATTGAATTATCTGGAGAGGATCGAGCGCTTCATCGGCAAGAGACTGCCCGAACGGAATATTGACGGGCTGGCACCGCTCGCCGTCCTGAGGCGGAGCACCGGAGGGGCAAAGAGGCCCGCAGGGTCGGGTGGGAGCCGTTTCGCCAAACCGGGCGGCAAGACAGGCTCCTCACAGGGGCAGGCAAAAACGTGGGATAATTCCGGGAAATCGGCTTCCGCCAGGCCGCGCCGCACGCCGAGCCACCAACCGGTGGTGGAGTATCGCAGCAGGCGGGTGCCGTCCGAGAACCTTTAAACCTAAAATTGACAATTTGCCACAGAGACGCAGAGACACAGAGAAAACCACTGAGTTTTGTCAAAAATGTTCTCAAATCCGGAATGGTGAAGAGAAATCAAACTGAAACGTTGTCTAAGCCTTTGAAATGTTTATCTCTGTGTCTCTGTGGCTCTGTGGCAAATGTTTTTTCTGGGTTACACGATTGAATGAACAAAACCCCGGGGCTTTGAAAGCCGCCGGGGTTTTGTCTTGTTACCCTGTCATTGTTTCAACCGTCCCTTCAACTGGCCGCAGGCCGCGGAGATATCACCGCCGCGGCTGTCGCGGGTGATGACCGTCACATGGCGGTCGATCAGGTACTTGTGGAAGGCATCGACGGCGGCGCGGGTCGGGGCCTTGAAATCGCACCCTTCATGTTCATTGAAGGGGATCAGGTTCACCTTGTTGGGAATATCACTGGTCAGGCGCAGCAGGCGCTTGGCATCCTCCAGCGTATCGTTCAGCCCCCCCAGCATGACATATTCGAAGGTTACCTTGCGCCGGCCCGGAAGCGGAAACTCCTTGCATGCTTTGAGCAGGTCCCTGAGCGGGTACTTCCGGTTGACCGGCATGATCCGGTCGCGCAACTCGTCGGTGGTGGCGTTCAGCGAGACCGCCAGGTTGACGGTCGGCACCTCGCGGCCGAGCCGCTCCATCTCCGGAACCAGCCCGCAGGTCGAGACCGTCACCCGCCGGTTGGAGAATTGCAGGCCATTGCCGTCGATCATGATCAGGATGGCCGGGATGACGTTGTCCAGGTTGTGCAGCGGTTCGCCCATGCCCATCATGACGATGTTGCGGATATCGAATTCACGCCTGACCGCCATGACCTGGTTGATAATCTCGGCGGTTGCCAGGTTGCGGGTCAGCCTGAAGGTCCCGGTCAGGCAGAACTCACACCCCATGGCGCAGCCGGCCTGGGACGAGATGCACAGGGTGTTGCGTCCCTCATCCGGGATCAGCACCGCTTCGACGGCATTGCCGTCCGAAAGCGCGAAGAGATACTTGCGCGTCCCGTCGCCCCCCTCCTCGACCGCTTCCGGCGCAAGATCGCTGATAAAGGCCGTCTCGGCCAACTCCGCGCGCAGTTCTTTCGAGAGATTGCTCATCTCCTCAAAAGAACGGGCGTCTTTCTGATAGATCCACTTGAATATCTGGATGGCGCGAAAACGCTCCTTGCCCTTGCCCTGGAGAAAGTGCTCCAGGGCCGGCAGGGTCAGGTTTTTTAGGTCGGTTTTCTCCGTCATCTTCGCATTGATCATCCTGAATCCGTGACGCCTCCATGCCTTCGCTGGTCCGGAAGGCCTCTGCCTTCGCGTTTGAAGAGTTTGCGACGATCTTGCGGGTGGCCAGCCGAGTGAGTGAGTTGTTACGGCATGGCGGCGTGCGGGCTCCGGCTCTTCCGGACACTTCAACCTTCCGGCGTCACGTATTCAGGATCATTTCTTTTCCTGGCCGGTTTCTTCCGGAGCCGCCGGTTGAGCCCCGCCCGCCGGCGGCTCCCCAGAAGGCGTACTTTCAACCTCCGGCGCCTTCTCCTGTGATGTATCAGCCGGTTGTTCGGCCGGCTCATTCCTGGCCGACGACGGCGCCGTGAACACCGGCTCTGTGGCGATACTCTTGTCAACCTTGCGCTGCATCCCCGCGATATTCGGCTGCTGGGCCAGCGCGGCCCGGTATTCGGCTTCGCTCAAAACCCCCTTCTGTCGTAACAGCCTCAGGATCATGTCCGAACGACGCAGCACCTTTCCCAGGTTCTTGTAGGGGTTGTAGGCAAGCCGCGGTCCGGGCAGCATGGCGGCCAGGAAGGCGCATTCCCTTGGGGTCAGTGCCGAGGCCGGTTTGCCGAAGTAGTAATGGGCGCCGTTGCCGATGCCGTAGACCATCGGCCCCAGTTCGACCACATTCAGGTAGAGTTCAATGATCCGCCCTTTACTCAATTCCTGCTCCATGCGCCAGGCCAGGTAGATCTCCTTGAGCTTGCGGGTGACGCTCTTCTCGCGGGAAAGGAACAGGTTCTTGGCGGTCTGCTGGGTGATGGTAGAGGCGCCGCGCTTGAGGCTTTTCTTTTCCAGGTCGTATTTGATGGCATTCTTGATGGCCTTGACGTCAAAGCCTTCATGCCGGTAGAAGTTGCTGTCCTCTGCCAGGATCACGGCCCACTTCATCTCGGGCGGGATCAGGCCGGAAGGGGTCCAGTAGCGGTTTTTCGGCCCCACCACAAAGGGATGATACTCCCCCTGCCAATCCTTCACCTGGATGGTCATGGTGAAGGTGCGGTCAACCAGATCGGAAACCGGCGGGGCCAGGCTCAGGGAGATGCCGATATAGGCGAGGTAACAGGCGATAGCCAGCAGGATGTAGAGGATTAATTTTTTCACGAGGGAGTATTATTACCAGAATATGGCTGCTGCGGGAACTATTTTCCCTTGGCCCCTTCATTCTGAGGCGTTGTTTCTGCCGAGACAAGCTCGACGGCCTTGACAGGCGGGAGAGGGCTAAACCGCCCCTCTCCCGGATAGAAATGAATTAGTACACCAGCGGCCTCTGGATGACCCTGGTCGGAGCAGTCGGACCAGTAGTCGTGGAGCCCTGGTGATGATTGCAGGAGCCCCAGCCGGAAGTGGTGTTGTTCTGGCCGAATCTGCCGGTGAGGGTGGTAGTGTAGTCGTTAACGCCCCATGCGGAATCACTACCGGCGTTGTTCTGAATGGCGGTGACGCCAGCCGGCAAGACGCCAGTCGGGTTGGCTTTGGGGGTAGTGGTGTTCCACAGGTGCGTTGCGTCAGTTGTTTGGCTCAGGTTGTAGCAACCCTCACGATGATGGGTGTTAGGCGTCTGTGATTCCCACTTGTCGGCGGTAGCACCACCGTTGTACCTGTTGCTCTCGCCACCCATGAAGCGGTAAGAGGTCTTATGAGTGACGTTCTGCAGATAAGCGCTTCCGTTTGCATCGTTCGGAGCTATACCGGTAGGACCAACGAAGTCGGTACCGGCAACATCAATGCCGCCGTTGGTGCTGTAGCTCATGAACGTTCCGGTGGCACCGTGGATACCGCCGAAATTCTGCTGACCGGAGTTGTGGCAGTGCATGCAGGACA
>JBEKFJ010000179.1:0-6186 GCA_050013355.1 Oryzomonas sp. | reverse complement strand
TGGCTCGTTCGGCGGAATGGGTGATCAACTTACCCAGTTCGCCAAGCCCAAGGGCATTACCGTGGACGATGCCGGACGCATTTACGTGGTCGATGGCGGGACGAATGTGGTGCAATTGTACGACGATCAGTTTCGTCTGCTCACCTTTTTCGGCTGGCCGGGGTTGCCGTACGGTTCTCTCAACGGGCCTGCAGGAATCGTCACTTCCAAGGATAACATCGAGTTTTTCCAAAAATTTGCTGCCCCCGGCTTCAAGATAGAAAGCCTGGTCTATGTTCTCAGCCAATTCGGCCAGGAGTTCTGTATCCCCCGGATATCAGTGTACGCTATGGGGGAGATGAAGAAATAATTCCACCTTAAATAATCAAACCATGATGTAGGACCCTCTGGGGCCTAAAGACCCTCTGGGGCCTAAAGACCCTCTGGGGCCTAAAGGGCGCTGCTTGCCGCGCCCCGATTGGGCGGAGCAAGCGCCGCCCCTACCGTTCATATATTTAACCACCGGCGCAATAAATATGAATCGACAGTGAGAAGTGCAATCTTTCCGATGGGTGGTCCATAAGGCGGAGCATGTGAGAAAAACTTTCAGAATATGTGCATCGCTGTTTTTTGTCGCCGCCATTGGAGGTTGCAGCTCGCTGACAGCGTATAAGATTACCAGCACCATATTCGACGGAGTTCCGAACATGCCGCCGGCAGACAAGTATTGCAAGGATTATCACGACGAGGCGATGCTGGAGGAACTTACCGAAGAAGCGAAGCGGCAGTCCATGCGGAAGTCGTCCGGCCAGGAGTCCCAGCACCCACCGTATGCTGAAAAACGCTGCAACGACTGCCACGACAAGAACACGGAGTCCGGTTTTGTGGTAGAGGCGGACAAGCTCTGTGCCCACTGCCATAAAGGGTTCCCCACGGGGCAATTCATCCATGGCCCGGTGGCGGTCGGGGCATGCCTCAAATGCCATGTCCCCCACTCATCAAAGGAGCCCGCTCTCCTTGTCAGGCCGAGAGGCGAGGTCTGCAACGTGTGCCATCTTGAAGTACGAACAGCGCCAGGGCTCCACAAAACAGCGGCTGCCAGGGAGATAGCCTGTGTTGATTGCCATGACCCGCATGCCGGCAACAACAGATATTTCCTCAGATAGGGCACATGATGCCGCTGCGAATTATTCTTGTAATTGTGCTTGCCGTCACCGGCGCCGTGAGCGTCGCGCATGCAGATGAATCCGGCATCGAGTACAGGCCAAAAACAGGGGTTTTCCTTCTGGAAGGCTTCGAGCACTGGGTGGATACACGTTACCAGTTCACGGATCACGGCTCTAATACCGGCACCGCAAACAGCAATTCCCATACGTTGCTGGAAGAGTACAACTTCAATCTCTACTCGGCCATCGTGGATCCGGATATTTTCGACTCCAACTTGGCCGGCACCATCGGCTTCAATCAGGACTGGTACAACAATGCCGGAACAGGTTATTCCACGGACGGCACCCAATATCAGTACCTCTTCAACGGCAATGGTCTTCGCAAGAGCAAGTCCCCCTTCATCATCGACAGCTCCCGACAGATCAATACGGTGGCAACACAATATGGTCCGGCCTATACCACCGACACCACAACGAATAGCTTTATGATCTTGCTGCAAAACGACATGTTGCCGTCAAGTTTTCATTTCGTCCGAAACACCCTGGACACCAGCGGTGGGGGGTTTGACAGCAATACTGCAAGCAACACGTTCAGCTATTCAGCCCAGCACACCTATGGCGTGAGCAGCACCGCTTTCTCCGGAAGCATATCCGACGGGACCAGCTCAATCGGGGATTCCCATGCAATCAATGTCTCGCTGACCAACGCCCTTAATTGGGGCACCGAAAGAAGATACTCCCTGTTGACCTCCCTGCAACTGCAGGACTCCGAATACGCCGGCGTTCCCCAGGACATCCTGACAGCTTCGGAAAATTTCACCGCCCCATTGGGTAAGGCCCTGACGTTTACCGCTGGTTGCTCCATTTCAAAAAGCAGCACAATCGATTATCTGGGACAGAATTCCGATACCTATAGCAAGGCGGCCAATGCAGGCCTCTCGCACCGCCTTTTTGAGAGCCTCGTAACGTCGCTGACCGGCAAGGGCTCCTCCGATGATATCCTTGGCGGCACGGAAACCAAGTATTCCGGCGAAGCCGGACTCAACTACCGCAAGAAGCTTTCCGAGCAGAATGACCTTACAGCCGTGGTGGACTATCTCTACCTGGTGGATGACCGCCAAGTCGCCTCGTCGATTACCACGGTCCAGGACTATTTATTACCCGGGGTCACTCGAGGGTCCACCATTACCCTCCCCCTTTCGGGAGCCCTGCTCAAGACCGTCATTTCCATCACAAACAGGGTGAACGGGGCGCTCGGCATTACCTTCACCGAGTGGAGCGATTACACGGTCAACTACGCCCTCGGCACCATCTTCATCCTGCCGGGTGGAAGAATCGATAATCCGGCAAGCGGTAGCGGCATGGACCTTTATATATCATATACCGATTTCATGGACCCTTCGTTGAAATACGCCGGTAGAGGTTTGACCGCCAGTACGAACGTTACCATGTTCAACGGCAACTATAGCCTGGGGCTATCATATTCCCAGCTTAATTACACCCTCCTCGCCGGTTCTGCCCAAAACAGCCTGCGCGACACCCGAACTGTCCTGGCGCAATTTAGCGGAATCAAAGACAATTTCAGCTTTCGCCTTGCGGCCAGCAACAGCATGGCTGGTGACTTGCATTACGATATCGTGGAGGGGACCGGGCAGTATAACTGGGACACTGTCTCGCTGACGGGAGTCGAGCGTTACAGTATATACGGCCCGTCTCAATCATCTTCCGCCTATAGGGAAAATTCGACGCAATGCACTCTTTCGTACATACGGGAGTTTGCCGATTTTATACTTTTCAATGCCTCTACCAACCTGTCCGACGTCCGGAACAGTTTACTGAAGAACAATGACAATGCTTCGCTGCAACTTGCAGCGAAAATACGGATCAACCAGCTCATTGTGTCCATCCAGGGGCAGACGGGATGGCAATTCTCCGGCTCTGCCGTTACAAGGGATGATTTGTTTAAATTAATGATAACGAGGTATTTTTAGTATGCGGGGACAGAATTCTCGTTGCGCAGGCTGCGGCGCAGTGCGCACGGCCGCCAGGGCGGTCATGGTGATAACGGTGTGCGCCCTCCTTGCGGCATGTGCCGGCAAAGCGCCGGTTCCGGATGCGTCTCCCGTTGGTGCCCCGGAGTGGATTCTGGGTGATACCGGGGAGAGGATCGAATGGGTCCGGACAATCAGCGATATTCAGGAGGCCGGAGCCGCCGGCGGATTCTGGACGCGGGCGAGCGATCTGATAGCCGGGGCCGGGGCCGACACCAACGTTCAGGGGTTGAAAAATCCCTACGGAGTGGTCGTCGACACGGCCAGGCGACTGTATGTGAGCGATCCGGGCTTGCGGCTGGTGCACTGTCTGGGCCTGGCAAAAAAGGAGTACTTCGTCATCGGGGGGAATGCACCCTTCACCCTGGTTTCCCCGGTCGGGCTGACCCTTGATGACCGGGACCGCTTGTATATCACCGATTCCACTGCCGGTATGGTTTTCCGCTATGACCCCGCGGACGGCTCTCTCAAGCCGATTCTCGCCAAAAGGCTCGGACGGCCTACCGGGATAGCGTTCCATCCCCAGAACCATCTGCTGTATGTCGTCGATACCCTTGCCGGCCAGATCGTGGTGCTGGACCTGAATGGTGCGGAGCAGAAGCGCATCGGGGGGCGCGGCGACGGGGCGGCCCAGTTCAACTTCCCGACCGATATCGCGGTCAGCGCCAAGGGGGAACTTTATGTCCTTGACGCGCTCAATTTCCGCGTTTCCGTGATGACTCCCGAGGGGCAGCCGCTGTTCCGGTTCGGAGAGCCGGGAGATGCCCCGGGGTATTTCACCAGGCCTAAAGGGGTGGCGGTGGACCATTCCGGCCACATCTACATCGGCGACTCGCAGAGGGATGTTGTCCAGGTGTTCAATGGCAAGGGCACATTGTTGTCAACCTTTGGCAGCAACGGTTCCGGGAAGGGACGTTTCTGGGGACCGTCAGGCATGTTCATAGATTCCCGTGATTATATTTACGTCGCCGACACCTTCAACAGGAGGATCCAGGTGTTCCGGCATTTGACGGGTAGCGAACATGAAACCGAGGGGGAACCGGACTTCGAGAGGACAGAATAGCGGCTAGCCGGCATTTGGCGAAATTAATTTACATCCGCTGTCAAGTTCCTCCCCCTTCAAGAGTAGGGTGATAATTATTTAGTTCCTCCCCCTTCAAGGGTAGGGTGATAATTTTTAGTCCCTTCCCCTTCAAGGGGAAGGTCAGGATGGGGATGGGGGATTGTTGTTGATGTCGAGAAAGAGCCTGAACCGGAAACAACGGGTACAGTTTTTCCACAGGAGAACAATTATGAACTGGGGCAGATCGGTCATCGCTATTCCGGCGCTCTCACTCTTCGTCGTCATCGCAACCCAAGATGCGGCCTTTGCCGTCAACAGCAGCGTCAATTCTTCGCCCCACAACCTGTCTGTAGGGGGGGGGCTGGGAAAGCACGGCTTGGCTTTCGATGAAGTGCGGGTCTGCGTCTTTTGCCATACCCCCCATAACGCCCAGCCTGCCACGAGTGTCTCCGCTCCGCTCTGGAACCACGCCCTGACTCCGAATGCGCAGCAATATTCCATGTACGATTCGGATTTTTTCAGTCAGAATGTCAGCCAGATTCCCTCCGGGCCCACGGGAGCCTCCCGGGTCTGCCTGGGGTGCCACGACGGCTCCATAGCGCTCAACCTTTACGGCGGCAAGGTCATCAGCGTCGGCAGCGGGTTAACGGCGCCTACGCTCATGCCGTCAGACTCAAACCCTGCAAATAACTCCAACCTGACGACCAACCTGTCCACCAGCCATCCCATATCCTTTCCCTATACCGCGGACCTGGCGGCAAGAGCCCAACTCGTCCCTCCGGCGGCGCTCCCGCCAGTGATCAAACTCGATAATAACGGCAATCTTCAGTGCACCTCCTGTCATAATCCGCACGATGATGAATTTGGCAATTTCCTCGTCATGGACAATTCGCCGGCCGGTTCGCCACTGTGCAGCAGTTGCCATGTTCTTTCCGGATGGGACAGCACTTCGCCCCATTATGCAGGTAATGGCTGCATGAATTGCCATGCAAACCACTATTCGCCTGTAGCGGAATACCTGCTCATCGCACCGGCCAGTCAGGCCTGCTTTAACGGCACCGGGTGCCACGACGGCAACAGCCCGCCGGCCCACGCCGGCGCGGGACAGCCGGAGCCGCCGTCTCGCATCGCCTCGCTGGCCGGCTGGTTGCTTGCCCTGATTAGAAGCGACAGCGTGCTGACCAGCCGGCCGCTGCAGGGAGGAGGTCCTTCATCGGACCTGAAGTCGCTGTTCAGACAACAGATATATCGCCACCCGATCAGCATGACATTTGGAAGCCGTAACCGGAGAAGCAGTAATCGGGGCGGCAGTAACCAGCGAGGCGGTAACTGGGGAGGCCGCAGCAAAACGCGAGCCGTTCCCCTCCCGCAGCCGGGACAGGTGGAGTGCGTGGATTGCCACAATTCCCATGCCGCAGGCGGCCGCACCGCCCTGGCGAACGGGCTGAAACGGTCGCTCAGGGAGGTGCAGGGGGTGAGCCAGAACACCCTGGGCTCCGTCACTGCCACCGCGGAATACGAAATCTGCTACAAATGCCACGCAGGCGGCCGTGCATCATTATTCGTCGGGTTGAACAAACCGAACCGGGTCATACCGGAACCGGACCAGATGAAACGCTTCAACACTTCAAACCCCTCCTTCCATCCGGTGGCAGGCAACCGCAGGACAGTCGGGGCCAGCCTCTTCCCCCAGTACCGTGAGAGCACGGTCAGGATCGATTGCTCCGACTGCCACGGCAGCAGCGAGAGCAAAAAGGCCGGCGGTGTCGGGCCCAACGGACCGCATGCCTCCCGTTACGAGCATATCCTCATCGCCCGCTATAATATGCCCCTCAAGGGAACAGCCGGGCGCACGCAGCAGTGCTCCTCCTACCGTGCGGATTATGCCCTCTGTTTCATCTGCCACATGGATCAATATGTCATGGTC
>JBEKFJ010000178.1:0-6199 GCA_050013355.1 Oryzomonas sp. | reverse complement strand
CAAAGAGTGCTTCAGTTCGGCTGTCTTGTCCGCGCATAATATTCCTTAATGATTACAAGTTATTATGCGCAGGAATGTATCACAAATCAACAAAAACAGCTAGTTGAAATTCAACAGCCTGCAAGTGCATTTGTGATTACATGTGGTCATTTAACGAAAAACGAAACCTCATAATGTCATATCACTGGTTATTTGACGTTTTCTGCTTCTGCCTTAATGGTAGTGAGTTGTAGACGCTTTAATTTATTTATCAATTAAAACAGCATGTTGTAATTTATTGCTTGAGTTGGTTCACTTTATGCAAAATAAATTTCATGAAGTAACCACTCCGATGAAAGGAGGTTTGTAAGAATAGCATACTTACAATCAAATAGAATATGCGCAAAACCGGGAGTCTGTTACTCCTATTGAGTCCTGTCATTACAGGACCACCAAGATTCACTAAACTTAGACTGACTGTCTGATTTACTTACAGTAATCGAGGTACACGCAATAGTTCTTTATCAATTACATATCAGTACATTACCTAAAGGGGAATATTTATATTGCCCTATTGATCCTGATAAAACAGGATCACCCAAAACTTGGAAATAAGGCTGACCGGTAGTATTACGGTCAGCCTTTCTGTTTTTTTTGGTTCTTGATCCTTTCCGGACGGAAACCAACGGTTTCTCATCCGGAGTTTCCGGACGGAAACTATCTCATTGATTTGCTCTATACTACCTGCGTCAATATGTGCGTCAGAAATTGAACAAGGACTTATGAAGTTGTCATAAGTCCTTGTTTACACTGGAGCCACCTGCCGGAATCGAACCGGCGACCTATTGATTACGAATCAATTGCTCTACCAACTGAGCTAAGGTGGCATCGACATTGTTTTTTGCAGAGGCTTAGTAGTCGGCGGGGGTTGCGGGTCAACGTGGTCGGGCAGACAGCGACCGCCCTAAACCGCTCTGTTTTCAGCAGGGAATAACCTACCCTAATACGAGGGTAACTGTCAATCCCAACTTATCGGGACGTAGGGATTGAATACTATGGAACGTCATCCGAGCTGCCGAAAAGCCGAGGCCTTGATTGCCGCGAAGAGCCTGTTCCCTTTTTCGATGCCCAGTTCCCGGGCAGCCTCCTGCACCACCTCGGCCACGAGCCGGCCGTCACCGCAGGCAAGCTCCACCCCAACCTTGTTGCCGGATCGGAAGGTGCCGGAAACGGTGCAGTCAAGCAGGTTTCTGGCGCTGATCGCGGCGGGATGCTGCTTGATCAGGATGATGTCCTTCGAGGAGAGCTCGAACAGCGCTTCCGGCCGGTCGTTGCCGGCGGAGATCAGAAGCTCGGTCCCGCCCCAGGCGTAGGCGGACATGCCGTTCACCCTGCGCGGATGAGTCAGCCGCAAGAGGTTGATATAGCCGACCGGGCTCTGCCCCATGCGCGATCGCGCCAGATCCTCGGCCGTAGTCTGTGCCTCGATGCGTCCGGAGCAGACCGCAAGCACCCGGTCCGCCATGATGCGCATCTCCAGGAGCGAGTGGGAAATGAAGAGATAGGGAATCCGGAACGCCTCGCTGGCGGCCTTCAGGTAATCGATGATCTGGAACTTGAGAATGTCGTCCAGCGCCGACAATGGCTCATCCATCAGCAGCAGGCGGGGACTGGCGAGTACCGTCCTGCCGATGGCCACCCGCTGTTTTTCCCCGCCAGAAAGGTTATGCACGCCGCGTGACAGGAGATGGCCTATCTGCAGCACCGCAACCAGGCTGTCGAAATCGATCCTGCGGTTGGCCGGGGCGCTCCGTTTGTAGCCGTAGAGGAGGTTTGCCTTGACGCTCATGTGGGGGAACAGATAGGGGTGCTGGAAGACCATGCCGATGCGGCGCTGTTCCGGGGGGACGTTGGTGGCGCCGTGGCTGTCGTAGAGCAGTTCGCCGTCCAGCCGGATGATGCCGCTGTCCGGTTGCTGCAATCCGGCGAGCAGGCTTACCAGCGTGGATTTTCCGCTTCCCGACGGCCCGAATATGCCGATGCGCTCTCCCTGGACCGTGAACGCCACATCCAGGGAAAAGGCGCTGAAATCCTTTTGCAGGGCAACGTGCAGTTCCATATCAGTCGGCCCTGGCGATGCGGCGATTGAGATATTCGTAGAGCAGGAGCACGATAACCGAGATGAGGACCGATACCAGGCACAGGGCCAGCGCCATGCGGTCGCCGTCGGGCGAACTGGCATACTCGTAGATCGCCAGGGGGATGGTCTGGGTCACGCCCGGGATATTGCCGGCCACCACGATGGTCGCACCGAATTCCCCCAGGCCGCGGGCGAACATGAGCGTCGACCCGGCGGCGATCCCGCGTAGCGAAAGCGGGATAATCACGGTCACGATGGTGTCGAACCTCCCGGCGCCCAGGGTGCGGGCGGCCTGGATCAGACGCTCGTCGACGCTTTCCATGCCCAGGCGGATCGACCTGACCATGAGAGGAAAGCCGACCACGGCCGTGGCAATGACCGCGGCCTTCCAGGTAAAGATCAACCGTATGCCGAGCGGCTGCAGCAGATACCTGCCGATGAAACCATTTTGGCCCAGGAGCAACAGAAGGATATACCCTATCACCACCGGCGGCAGGGTCAGGGGAAGGTTGACCGCCACATCCAGCGCAATTTTCCCCCGGAACTGCCGGTAGGTCATGAGATAGGCGACCCCGAACCCGAAGGGGAGCGACACCAGCGTTGCCACGATCGACACCTTGAGCGACAGCAGGATGGCCAGGTATTCGGCTGAGGTGAAGGCCGGCATGGCGTGCCCTATTTTACGCTGAAACCATGTCCGGCAAGGACGGCCTTGGCATCGGCCGACTCAAGGAACCGGTAGAAACCGGCGGCCTCGGCCTTTTTACTGCCGGCCACGGTCAGGGCCATGGGGTAGGTAACCCGCGAGTAATACTCCTGGGGCACCGTAAAAAGGATTTTGACGCTCCTGGCCACCTGCAGCGCATCGGTCTTATAGACAAAGGCGCCGTCAACCTCGCCCCGGTCGGCGTACAGCAGGCATTCGCGCACGTCCTTGGCCATGACCAGCTTCTTTTCCAACTGCTTGTCGATCCCCGCCTTCCTGAAAGCCTCGACGGCGTACTCCCCGGCCGGAACGCTCTTGGGGCTGCCGATGGCTATCCTGTCCAACCTCACCACGTCGGACAGGCCGGCGGCCTTCACCCCCGGCCGGCCGGCGAATACCAGAGAGTTGTAGGCAAAGGTAGCGATGCTCTTGTCGTCGGCCAGCTTCCTGGTCTTCATATACTCCATCCACTCCAGGTTCGCCGAGATGAAGATGTCCGCCGGAGCGCCGTTCTCGATCTGCTTGGCCAGGGCGCCGGATGCGCCGTAGTTTTTCTTGAAGGTTATACCGTTATTCTGCTTTGCATAGTTGTCGGACAGCTCATTGACGACCTCCCTCAGGCTGGCCGCCACAAACAGGTTGATCTCGGCAGCCGATGCGGAAATGGGAAGTAAACAGACCGTAGCGACAACAAGGGCGGATACTATGCGATTCATGATGGCCTCCGTTTAACTCGATTAAAATCTTTTCTACCCGCAGGACGTGATTTTGAGGCGCATCTTCACACCCCGCTGGGGACGATCCGGACGCCGATGTCCGCAGGCTTGCCGAAGTAGACCGACGACAGGACGATGATGTCCACGCCGCATCTGGCATATTCCGCCACGTTCCCCTCGTTGATGCCGCCTGCCGCGGATATCTTGACCGCCCGGTCCATTGTGCGGACATCCGCCACCACGTGCCGCAACTCGGCGGGCGACAACTTGTCCACCTGGACCACGTCCACTCCTGCCGCGGCGATGCGCAGCGCCTCCTCGGCGCTCTCCGCCTCGACGATGATCCTGTTTTCCGGCGCCCTGGCCCGCAGACAGGCTACCTCCTTCATGAACGCTTCCAGGCCGCCCAGAAAGGCGGTATGCTGCTTGAACACCAGCACGGTTTCCGACAGCCCCAGGCGATGTGGCAGGGCTCCACCGGCCATGATGGCCTTGACGGCGACCTTCTTGGTGCCGGGAAAGGATTTGCGGGTGGTAACCACAACGATACCCGGATTCGCCTCCTTGGCGGCCCGGACGATCCTGGCGGTCCGCGTGGCAATGCCGGAGGCGTACTCCAGAAGGTTCAAGGCAACCTTCCAGCCGGCATGCAGGGCCTGTGCCGTTCCCCGGGCGTTCAAAAAAACCGTGCCGGGGTCACCGCGCGTTCCGGTCGGCACAAGGGTCAAGATACTGCAACCGCACTTTTCCAGCACCCTCGCCGCTTCCTCGCAACAACAGAGGGTCGTGTCCTCACGGGTGGAAAAGGTGATGGCGCCCGGCTGATGACCGATGCCGAGCAGGTGGGTGGTCAGATCGCCATAGGGGAGATCTTCATCTATTAATCGTTCGATCTCCCCGTCAGGCAGACAGGCAAGCATGGCGCCCTCCTTCGATCATTCGATATATCATTTAAAATATAACGGAATCCACAAAAAAGGGGCAGCGCCGTTGATGCCCCATAACGAGTTCATGGGTAACGTTCCTGTCAGCTCACGCCGACCCCTGAGTGCACCACGACCGCGCCTGCGACAGACACGGAATTTTGTGCGATATGGTTGAATTATACAGGGATTGCCCCGCATGTAAAGCGCATTTCGGCCGACTTGTTGCATACAGTCATAGCAACAGCAGTGAACAACCGCCTGCAAGGAGTACGGAACATGGCACACGCACAACAGGGCAGCACCGTATCGGTCCACTACATCGGAACCCTCGACAACGGACGCATCTTCCACAGCACTGCCGACGAAGAACCGCTCACCTTCACCATCGGCCGGAATCAGGTCTTTCCGGCCCTGGAACGGGCCGTGGTCGGCATGGCCGTCGGAGAGACGGTCAATATCGTCATTCCGGCCACAGAGGCCTACGGGTCTCGATTGAAGGAAAACATCATCCGTGTGGATCGGACCCATTTTCCCGCTGAAAAAGAGATCAGGGTTGGTCAAAAACTCAGCATCGCCTTTACGGGCGGCCAGGAACGGGTCATGCAGATCGCCGGGGTCACCGACACCGAGGTGACCCTGGACGGCAATCATCCCCTGGCCGGCCTGGACCTGACCTTTGCCCTGCGGCTGGATGGCATCCAATGACCCGAAAGGCAGGTTAAGCTATTGAATCAAAAGGCCGCATTCTAGAGTGAATGCGGCCTTTGCGTTACGCAATTTTCCAGTAGTGGAGTCTAGGCCGCCTCTGACTTGCCGACGTTGCTCTCGTCATCGGCCTCCATGATGCCGAACTCCATCAGCAACTCTTCCAACTCTTCCATCTCGAGCGGCTTGGGGATAACCAGCATCTTGTTGTCGAGGATCTTCTTGGCCAGGGTCAGGTATTCATTGGCCTGGGGGTGTTCCGGCGAATATTCGATGACCGTCATGCGCCGCAGTTCGGCGCGCTGCACCTGATTGTCCCTGGGCACGAAGTGGATCATCTGGGTGCCGAGTTTTTTGGCCAGGGCATCGATCAGTTCGTACTCCTTGTCTGTTTTCCTGGCATTGCAGATCAGCCCCGCCAGACGCACCTTCCCGGAGGTGGCATACTTCAGGATTCCCTTGGCAATGTTGTTGGCGGCATACATGGCCATCATCTCGCCCGAACAGACGATGTAGATCTCTTCCGCCTTCCCCTCCCGGATCGGCATGGCAAACCCGCCGCAGACCACGTCCCCCAGGACGTCGTAGAAGACGAAATCCAGGTCGGGCTTGTAGGCGCCGTTTTCTTCCAGGAAGTTGATGGCAGTGATGACGCCGCGCCCGGCGCAGCCTACGCCGGGCTCGGGGCCGCCCGACTCCACACATGCGATGCCGTTGTAACCGACCTTCATGACATCATCCACCTCGAGATCCTCGACCGTCCCGCGCTCACGCACCAGGTCCATGACCGTTGTCTGCGCCTTGGCGTGCAGGATGAGCCGGGTCGAATCTGCCTTGGGATCACATCCAACGATCATGACCTTCTTGCCGAGCATGGCCAGACCGGCCACTGTGTTCTGGGTCGTGGTCGATTTGCCGATGCCGCCTTTACCATAAATAGCAATCTGTCTCATCTGAATCTCCTTTCATCAACCTGTGTGGATTTACCGCTGTTTTCGAGGTAGCACATCAAGGCGCCCCACGATTG
>JBEKFJ010000177.1:0-10919 GCA_050013355.1 Oryzomonas sp. | reverse complement strand
AAGCTCGAACCGATCCTGGACGAGATGAAGGCACGGCTCGGCTCTGCCAGCGCCCACCTGGAGATCCAGTTCCCCTATTTCATCGATAAGAAGGCGCCGGTCTCGGGCGCCAGGAGCCTGATGGAGTACAGTTGTGAGTTCAAGGCATCCATGACCGATACCCTGGATTTCGTGCTGGTGGTCAAGGTGCCGCTTACCTCGCTCTGCCCGTGCAGCAAGGAACTTTCGCGCGCCGGCGCCCACAACCAGCGCAGCGTCATGACCGTGCGGGTGCGCTACCGCGAGTTCATCTGGATCGAGGACCTGGTGGAGTTGATCGAACAATGCGGCAGCAGTCCGCTCTATTCGCTGCTCAAGCGAGAGGACGAGAAGTTCGTGACCGAGCAGGCCTACAATAATCCGCGCTTTGTGGAGGACATGGTACGGGAGGCATATTCCAGGCTGGCAGCCGTGGAAAGGATCACCTGGTTCTCGGTGGAAGCGGAGAATTTCGAGTCGATCCACAACCACTCGGCTTACGCGGCCGTTGAGCTCGACCGCAGGACATGACCAAGGGGCTGATCATCTTTGCCCGGGAGCCTCGTGCCGGCACGGTAAAAACCCGCCTGGCCCGGGATTTGGGCAGCCATCGGGCCGCAACGGACCTTTACGCAGCCATGCTGGCCGATGTTTTGGCGTCGGCCGCCACCCTGGACGATACCCGCCTGCTGCTCTTCTGGGCGCTGAAATGCGGAGCTGTTCCCGCCTTTTCCCCCCTGCAGCGACTGGAGATGTTCGAACAGCAGGGGCGGGATCTGGGCGAACGCATGGCAAACGCCTTTGGCAGGGCCTTTGCGAGCGGTTATGAAACCTGCTGCATCATCGGCAGCGATTCGCCCGATCTCCCCCCGGACTACATCCGACAGGCATTCGGCCTCCTGGAGGGGGAAGAAGCCGAGGCCGTCTTCGGCCCGGCCGAAGACGGCGGCTATTATCTGCTCGGCCTGCGGCGCGTGCCGCAACGGCTGTTCGATGAGATCGCCTGGAGCAGCCCCGAGGTCCTGCAGACCAGTCTCGAACGGGCCCGCCTCTGTGGGCTCAGAACGGCCCTCCTGCCGCCGTGGCGGGATATCGACACAATTGAGGACCTGGATGCGTTCCTGGAGCGGCCGGCCCGCTATACGGCGCCGTGCACCCTGGCCTTGGCGCAGCGTCTGAAAGGAAATGCGAACTAATGTCAGACTATCTGATGGCAATACTGGTCATGTTCGTCATCGCGATCTTCGGCTATATTTACGGCCGCAAACAGTGGGAACGCCATGTAACGACAGAAAGGGAGGCGCTCCGTTCCCAGGAACGCTACCAGAAGCTGGTGGATACGGTCGAGGGTATCGTCTGGGAAGCGGCTGTAGCTGCTGCCGATACGCTCCGCTTCACGTTTGTCAGCGCCCAGGCCGAACGGATGCTGGGCTATCCGGTGACGGCATGGCTGTCCGATCCGGACTTCTGCCATGACCACATCCACCCGGAAGACCACGAATGGGTGATGGACTCCTGCCGGGAGATGGTGCGGGAAAAAAAATCCCGGCAGTTCGACTTCCGCATGATCGGTGCTGATGGGCGCACCCTATGGCTGAGGAATGCCGTGTCGGTGATTGCCGAAGACGGTCAGTCCCCAATCTTGCGCGGTTTGATGATCGATATCACCGAACGCCGGGAAATGATGGATTCAGTGCGGAAAAGCGAGGCCAAGTTCCGTTCGTATATCGAGTTTGCGCCCATTGGCGTGTCGGTTGTTGACCACACTGGGCGGTACGTCGAGTTAAACCGTACCGGGGCTGCGATGCTGGGGTATTCCAAAGCGGAACTCATAGGTATGTCAATCGCGGATCTGATGCCCCCCGAATACCGGAAAACAGGGCTGCATAATTTCGAGAAGCTTAAAGAGGAAGGCTCCTCCATGCGCGAGTCGCTCCTGGTGCGCAAGGATGGAAGCCAAGCCTGGGTGTCCCTACAGGCTGTCAAACTCGACGCAGACAGCTTCATCGGGTTCTTTCAGGACATTACCGAACGGAAACAAACGGAACTGGCCCTTATATCGGCCAAGGAGGCCGCTGATGCAGCCAATGCCGCCAAGAGCCGGTTTCTGGCCAACATGAGCCACGAACTCCGCACCCCCCTGAACGGCATCATCGGCATGAGCGGACTCCTGATGGATACGGACCTGAACCCCGAGCAGCTCGAATACGCCGGGATTGCCCTCAAAAGCAGCAAGGAGTTGTTGAACCAGATCGATGAGCTTCTTGACTTTGCCCGCATCGAGGCCGGAAAGATCCTGTTTGAAAAGAGCGACTTCAACCTGCGGGCCGTCATAAAGGATACTATTCAGATACTCTCGCTGCAGGCCGAGGAAAAGAGCCTGCAACTGGCCTGGCAGGTGGAGCCGGATGTGCCGCTGCAACTCCGGGGCGATCCGGGCCGCCTTGCCCAGATCATCAGAAACATCGTGGGCAACGGCATCAAATTCACCCGGCAGGGAGGCGTGACGGTCCACGTGTCTCGCATTGCCGAAGAAGCGCAGCAGGTGTCCCTCCGCTTTGCCGTAACCGATACCGGCATCGGCATCCCCCCGGAGTACCTGGGCAGCATCTTCACCCCCTTCGTCCAGGTTGACGGTTCAAGTACACGCAAATACAGCGGCACAGGGCTGGGGCTGGCAATCAGCAGCCAACTGGCTGAGTTGATGGGCGGCTCCATCGATGTGGCAAGCAGCGCAGGTTCGGGTTCAACCTTCCACATCACCCTTCCGTTTGAAAAACAGGGGCGGGAGCCCATCTCTATAAAGGAAAACGAAACAGAAGCCATCTTCGTCAACCATGAGGCAGACGCCCCACAACGCGCCCGCATCCTGTTGGCTGAAGACCATGCCACAAACCGGCGGGTCATCAGGATGATGCTCAACAAGCTGGGCTATGGGGCGGATGCCGTAGCCAATGGTCTCGATGCGGTCAAGGCCCTGGAAAAGACCCCCTACGATCTGGTGCTGATGGACTGCCAGATGCCGGAAATGAACGGCTACGATGCCACTGCCGTCATCCGCGACCCGGAATCGGGTGTGCTCAACCATGCGACGCCGGTGATAGCCTTGACGGCCAACGCCATGGCAGGCGAGCGGGAAAAATGCATCGAAGCGGGCATGGATGACTACCTGTCAAAACCGGTGCTGGTCCAGGACCTGGAAACGGTCCTGAACAAATGGCTGGCAAACGGATAATTCAACACACCAGAAAGGGTGCCAAAACAGACATGGAACCGATTCTCATCATCACGGCTGTGCCACAGGAAATGGCCCTACTGGAGCACGCCCTGGCAAACGCCGTCCGGAAGACGACAACCGCTTTCGAGTATGCCGAGGGCACCATCGGCACGCTGCAGGTAATGCTCTGCGCTGGCGGGGTCGGCAAGATCAACGCCGCTGCAGCAACTGCAGCCCTGATCGAGCGTCAGCGGCCGCGTCTGGTGATCAATACCGGCTGCGCCGGGGCCTATCCGGGGAGCGGGCTTTCCGTCGGCAATCTTGCTGTCGCCAGCAATGAAATCCTGGGGGATGAGGGGGTTCAGACAGCAGCAGGGTGGAAGGATCTGCGTTTCATGGAGTTGGCGTCCTTCGTACGAGGTAAACGGAGCTACCACAACGAAATTCCCCTTTCCAAACACGCCACCGAAAAGGCCATGCAACTTGCCGATTACTGCGGAGTGTTCCTGATGCGGGGGCGTTTCGTGACCGTTTCGACCTGCAGCGGGACCCGTCAACGCGGTGAGACCTTGGCGCAGCACTTCAACGCCATTGTCGAAAGCATGGAGGGTGCGGCCGTGGCCCAAATCTGCATACGCTCAGGCGTGGATTGTCTGGAGATCCGTGGCATCAGCAACCTGGTGGCCGATCGGGACATGAGCGCCTGGGATATCCCGCGGGCTGCGGAATCGGCGCAACGCTTCGTGCTTAAATACCTGGAAGACCTTGACCGGCCGGAGCTGGGCACCATTGTACCGGTGGCGCCCGAGCTGTAATACTGAAGCTACACTAATCATACCCGAACATCACCTTTCACCGAAGATGGCGGTGCCGACCCGTACCAGGGTTGCCCCTTCCTGGATGGCAGCCTCAAAGTCACCGGACATGCCCATGGAAAGCTCCCCCATCTCCACGCCTGGAACGGCTTCCGTGGCGATCAAATCCGACAGCCGTTTCAGTTCCGCAAAATAAGGGCGAGCCGCCTCGGGGTCGTCGAAAAAGGGTGGCATGGTCATCAACCCCCGAACCCTGACGCTGGGCAGCAGGGCGATGTCGCGAACCAGTTGCAGCGCCCCTGCCTCGGTCGTACCCGACTTGCTTGCCTCGCCGGCGATGTTCACTTGCACCAGCACGTCGCAGCGCCGGCCAAACCTGCCCCACTGACGACTGATCTCCTCGGCCAGGGAGAGACGATCAACCGAGTGGACCAGGGTCACCAGACCGGTCAGGTATTTGACCTTGTTGCTCTGCAGATGACCGATGAAGTGCCATTCCAGCGGCTCAGATACCTCGGCCGCCTTGGCGGTCAACTCCTGGACGTAGTTCTCGCCGAAGACAACCTGTCCCGCCCGGCAGGCCGCCACAACATCCTCCGGGGGACGGGTCTTGGAAACCGCCACNGGCCGGCCTTGGCGGCCGCCTCGGCGATCCGCGACCGTATCTGGTTAAGGCGTTCTGCAATCGGCATGGTATTCTTCCTGTTTCGGATGGCATGCACGGCCGGCATCAAAAACGATGAGAACTCACGGAAGCTCCGATGAACGCTGCGCTTGACATCAGGGCAGCGCCTCGACCGTCTGCAGCACCTCGTACAACTCCGCCATCGGCAGGCCGACCACATTGGTGTACGATCCGCAGATGGTGCGGACGAAATGCACGGCGCCCCCCTGGATAGCGTAGGCCCCGGCCTTGTCCTTGGGGCAGCCGCTGTCGACGTAGTCCCGGATCTCTTTCTCCGTGAGGTTGCGGAAGGTTACCTCGGTATGCACGCTCCGGCTGAGATGGATGCCGCTCACCTTGTCGAAGACCGTAAAACCGGTAATGACCTCGTGGGTCCTGCCGGAGAGGGCGGTCAGCATACGGAAGGCATCGGCATCGTCGGTAGGCTTTCCCATGATGGTGTCGTCCAGGACCACCACGGTGTCGGCACCGATGAAGAAGCGGCCGGCCGTTGTCCGAGCCACGGCATCGGCCTTCCCGCGTGACAGGCGGATGACGTGCTCGGACGGCTTTTCGCCGGGCAGGACATCCTCGCAGATATCCGAGGCCGCCACCGTAAATTCGATGCCGGCCAGGGCCAGCAACTCCGAGCGGCGAGGCGAGGCAGAGGCAAGAACGATTGCTCCATGTTTCATACGATCACTTCTCCGACGGCGTGTCCGAAGGGGGGTCTTTGTGCCCGTTGCGGGCTTTTTGCTCCTCCTCCAGATCCTGCCAGTGTTTTTGCCAGTCCTTCCTGCGGACCTTCATCAGGATGAAAACACCGGGGATTATGACGATCCCCCAGAGGATACTGGTCTCCACGCCGTTGACGATGCCGTAGATGAGCGAAGCCACCCCCATCATGAGCAGCATGGTTTCCAGCGACAGGATCCGCCCGACGAGCGAGATCTCCTGACGTTCCTTTCCGCTATTGTGCGGCATGCGGATTCTCCTCCCAGGGGAACATCTTGCCCGGATTAAGTATGTTGTTGGGATCGAGGGCGTGCTTGATGGCTTTCATGGCCGCGATCTGGTCCGGGGTCAACTCCAACTCGATATAGGGCGCCTTGGAAAGCCCCACGCCGTGTTCACCCGACATGGTACCCCCCAGGTCGAGGGCTGCCTGGAAGATCTCCCTGATCGCTCCCTCGGCCCGTTCAGACATGCCGGGGATCTGTCTGTCGATCATCACGTTGACGTGAATGTTGCCGTCTCCGGCATGGCCGAAATTGACGATGGGCACATCGAACTTCTGCTGGATGGCCTCGATCCGCCTGATCACATCGGGAACCTTGCTGCGGGGCACGACGATGTCCTCGTTGGCCTTGTCGGGATTGACGTCTCTGAGCGACGGCGATACCAGGCGGCGCACCTTCCAGAGCTGTTCCGATTCGGCGGCGCTCTCGGCGGCACGGAACTGGACCAGACCCAGCGGTTTGATGATGTCATGAATCTGGCCAGCCTGTTTCTCGATCAGGTCCCGATCCCCGTCTACCTCGATCAGCAGCACGGCGCGCCCCTCGGGGGGGATGCCCAGGTTGAAGCGGCGCTCGACGCATTGCAGGGTGGCATGGTCCATGAACTCCAACGTGGTGGGGATGATCTTGCCGCCGATGATGGCCGAAACAGCCTTGGCGGCCCCATCGATGGAATCGAAGATGGTCAGCATCGTCTTTTTGGCGTCGGGATAGGGGAGCAGTTTGAAGATGATGCGGGTGATGACCCCCAGCGTCCCTTCGCTGCCGCACAGGAGCTTGGTCATATCGTAACCGACCACCCCTTTGTAGGTCTCGCCGCCGGTGCGGATGATGGCGCCGGTCGGCAGGACGATCTCCAGCCCCATGACGAAATCCTTGGTGCAGCCGTACTTGACGGCCCGCGGGCCGCCAGCGTTCTCGGCCACGTTGCCCCCCAGGGTGGAAAATTTGAGCGAAGCAGGGTCGGGTGGGTAAAACAGACCCAGCTTTTCAACCTCCAGCTGGAACAGCTCCGTGACGACCCCCGGCTCCACCTCGGCAATCAGGTTCTCGGTATCGATGCGCAGGATGCGGTTCATGCGGGTGGTGACCAGTACGATGCCGCCCGCCTTTGGAAGGGCGCCACCCGAAAAGCCGCTGCCGGCGCCGCGGGGGAAGACCGGGAAGCGTTCGCGGTTTGCCAGCTTGAGCACGGCGGACACCTCAGAGGCCGTTGCAGGATGGACAACGGCTGACGGCAGGAATTCCATCTGGGTGGCATCGTAAGAGTAGCAGAGCATATCCTGTTTATCGGTAAGGACGTTGTCCCTCCCCACGAGGGCGGCGAGTTCGTCGAGAATCCGTGAGTCAAGCATCGGCACACCTTTCTAATTAAACCAGTTCATCGCAGGTCTACGATACATGATTACCCCACCCCTGCGCAAGGCACATTTGCGGCAGCAGAGCCAACAATCCTGTTGATTACGCACACTTCATGCCGTAGAATGTATTCCATTTTAGGAGGGGACCACGTGACCGACCTGCTGCTGATAACCGATGTGCCGCGCCTCAGGAAGATCTTCAACCGGCTCGCGGACGACAAGGGCATCACGCTGCGCACGGCATCCAGCCTTGAAAAGGGAGGCGAGGAGCTGATCGCCAGGAAGCCGGCCATGGTCTTTGTCCAAACCCACCTCTCCGGGCTTTCCGCCGACATACTGCTGATGCACCTCAAAAAGCAGCTCGGCAGGAAGCGCAGCCACTTCGTTCTACTCTGCGCCCCCTCCCAGGTCAATGCCGATACCATCAAGCTCTACCACGGGCACATCGATACCTCGCTTGACGAAAGGACGCTGCTGGACGCCGTCCGGACTACGGTTGCCACCCTCACCCCCCGGAGAGGCCAAAACAGGCTGGAAGCCGCCCTGGCTGTGGAGGATATCGTTGATACGTCCGCCGTCGGCCAAGTCCCGTCGGCTGCGACGCAGGGTGCCGACCCTGCCATCGAACCCAAACAGGAACCGCCGGCCGCCCCGGACATCCTGGCCATTGCCGGGCCGTCGGCCGCCCCTGCAGAGCCGTCCCTGGTGGATCAGGGCATCACCTACGCCCCCCGCTCACGGGTCAAGGTCTACTCGGAGTTCACCAGCTCCTTCGACAGCGCCATGGAGAGCATGCAGGAACCGGAACCGCTTCAGGAACCAGCTCGGCAACCCTTTTCAGGATGGGATGTGGAACACCTTGAGACGATCGAACCGGAAAGAAAGCTCTCCAGGCGTTTTTCCTTCCTGCTCTGGATGGCACCGGTCCTGGTCGCTGCCGTGGTTGTTACGGTAATCCAGAATCGCAAACCCGAGCAGAAGCCGGTCGCCGTCATCACAGTAAACCCGCCGCAACAGGCGAAGCCGGTCCCCCAGCAGGCCGCCCCGGCACAGCCTCCGGCTGCCTCATTGCCGAAGCCGGCCGTTTCTCCCGCGCCACCCGCTGCCGCCGCCCCGGGAACGGGCAAGGATGCCACGATGCTGCTAAGCGACAAGGCCATCCTGTCCGACATCGCCGGGGATCACGGCCGCAAAGAGACGCCCGGTTCAGCCCAGACTGGCGCCCGCCCCGCCAGGTTGCCGGATTTCATTCCCCGCTACGGCATGGACAAGCAGTACAGCGCAGCCAATCCGGGATGGGAGCGCTACAAAGGACAGGTTACCGAGTTCAAGGTGTTCCGCGAGAAGGGATCCATCAAGGCCATCCAGGTGATCGACCGCGGCGGGCAGGGCGTGCCCGAATCATTCATGAAGGGCGTACTCCGTCAGGTGACAAAAAAACCGGCCTTTATACTGGAATCGTCCGAGAAAAAGGATGGCTACGAGATTCAGCGCGGCCGCATAGCCGACAATCTCAAGATGGTCTTTTACCGGGACGAGCAGGGGGGCCGCCTGCGCGCCTTTGTCATGACCTGGCAGTAGCGTGGCATTGCGTTAGGACGCTGAAAATAAGGGGGATGTGCTGCAAAAAAAAGAACCGCCGCCGGCAGGGAGCCGGCGGCGGTTTGAGTTAGTTCGCTGCGTGCACACTTATACCGATTTCAAATCAAGGCGCGAGGATTGAGGCGACGAAGACGTACCGGCAGTACGTTGAGGAGCCGAGACGAGCCAACGCGAGAATAGCGCCTTGATATGGAATTGGTATTACTGGTTGGAGAGCTTCAAATAGCACTCTGCCTTATAGAGACTGGCATCGGCCGCCAGGGGCGAACCGGGGTTGGCTGTCAGGAAACGATCAAACAGTTCCAGGGCAGTGCGGAAGTCATCCTGGCGATAGGCCTTGACCGCCTGGGCGAACAGATTCTGGCTGGCCTCCTCGCCCGGCAACGGAGCAGAAGATGGCGCCGTGGCTCTTCCGGCCGCCCGCTCCTCGCCAACCGTCTGTTTCACCTTCTGCCGCTTCTCGCTCACACGCTTATGTAGCTCAGCCGCCCCCTTTTTCCGCGCCCCCGCCGTCTTTTCGCGGCCGACCTCCAACCTTTTCAGGTCGCTGGGGGAAAGCTCCATCGTCTGGTCGCCTGAGGGGGCCTTGCCGGTGGCCGGCTGCTCTTTATGCTTGGACGGGAGCACAGCGGACGGCGTGACCCGGCCAGCACGAGATGCCTTTTTTCCGGCATGCCGCCTGGCCTTTTTCCTGGCGGATGGGACCGGCCTTGCCTTGGAGGTTTCTGCCGACGGCCCCTTGCCGACCGGAACCCTGAGGGTTGAGCCTGCATAGATGAGATCCGGGTTTTTCACATCGTTGAAGAGCAGTATCTGGGGATAGTAGGAACCATGACCGTTGAACCTGCGCGAAATACCGGAGAGTGTGTCCCCCTTCACAACCGGCACCTCCCGGACCAGGATGCCCTCCTTGCCCTGGCCCTGTTCGTCCGGCCCTACCGGCTTGGGCGAATAGAGGTACTGCTGCTCACCCCAGGCCGGCACGACAAACAATAAAATCAGCACTGCAACAGCAGTTCCCCACGTGCGTCGCGCCATGTCAGTACCTGTTCCCCAGTTGATCTTCATAGGTCAGGACATTCTTGACCTGTATATTCGTTCCAACCCCGATGCCGTGCTTGACTCTGAACGAGACCTTGATGGCCCTCTTTTCTCCAGCACCGAGTTCCTTGAACTTCCAGATGATATTCCCATTGGAGATGGAACTGTTGGAAGGATCGGCGCCGACCAGTTCAAGCTGCTCGGGCCAGGTGCTCTGGAGTTCCACTATGCGGGCCAGATTGGAGCCGTCATTGGTGATAAACATGTCAAAGGATGCCACCTCTCCGGGCTTGAGCCGACCGTCACGGGCCGCGATAGCCATCTTCAGCA
This sequence comes from Oryzomonas sp., assembly GCA_050013355.1. GTDB lineage: Bacteria > Desulfobacterota > Desulfuromonadia > Geobacterales > Pseudopelobacteraceae > Oryzomonas. The sequence continues at coordinate 852 of JBEKFJ010000177.1, read as the reverse complement.
CCGGACGCGAATAAAACAGGTGGGCAGAAGCGGAAGCCGAGCGAGCCGTGTCGCCTTCGGGCATGAGGCTGAGCAGCACGTTGTCTTCCGTTCCGTCACCGACGCTCCGCGGGGTCTTAACCTCTACAATGATGGAGGCCTCTTCCTTGGGCGCCAGAGGACCGATCTCGGTGATGGCCGGTTCATTCGCCTGGCGGATGCCGTCACGGTTGATATCGTGGTAGATGACCACCGATTCCTGTGGCGACTTCAGAGTGGCCGCAATCCGATATTTCTCACTCACGTTGCCGGTATTGGTCACAACGAACGGGATCGACGTGGTCTGGCCCGGAATGACCACCAGCCGTTCGGAGGCGGTGCGGATCGTGACGCCGTGCTGCGGGTCGATATAGGCCGCATTGGAGACAAAGGTAGCCGTGGTCTTGAGCGGGTTATCAACCAGTTCCGCACGGGTGATCAGTTCCTGACCGGCCAGGGAATCATCCTTCAGGCGGAAGGCGACACTGAACTCCCGACTTTCGCCGGACTTGATCTGCAGGCCGTCGCTGACCATCACGGACTTCATCCCCTGCTTGAACCCTGTGGCGGAATAATCGAGCGGTTCGAGTTGCGGGGGATAATTCAGGTTGAGGGTAACATCCCTGGCGGCCATGGTTCCGATGTTGAGGACGATAATGCGGTAGGCGACCTGCCCACTCGGCAAGAGGTGTGTCTTATCGGCCTTCAGCACGGCCCGAAGGAGCGGGGCGGAGGCGGTCATGGCGACCACCCGCGACTGACTCGCCTCTGCCATCAGGGTAGAGGCGGTCTTGACGGGATACGTGATCTTAAGGCCATCGATGCTGGCTGACG
>JBEKFJ010000176.1:0-6266 GCA_050013355.1 Oryzomonas sp. | reverse complement strand
TGCCGTTGGCGCGTCAGGGCTGGCCCTCAAGGATGCCGGCATCGACCTGAAGAGCATCGATCCGGAGCGGATCGGGATCGCCCTTGGGTGCGGCTTCGGCGGCGTTGCCAATTCGGCCGAGTTCCTCAGCGGTTATTTCAGGGGAGGCGTCGAGGGGCTGGCGCCGGTGCTCTTCCCCAACACGGTCTCCAATGCGCCCGCCAGCAATGCCTCCATCGAACATGGGTTGAAGGGTCCCAACGTGACCCTGGTGCAGCGTTTCTGCTCGGCCGAGTCGGCCTTTGTGATGGCCTGCCGCTTCATCGCCGAAGAACGGGCCGACGTCATGCTGACCGGCGGGGCCGATGACCTGATGCCGCTGATGATCACCGGCTTTGCCGCCACCGGCCAACTGCGGCGTTATGCCGCCTGTTTCGGCGAGGGGAGCGGCATCCTGGTTCTGGAGAGCGCGGCTCACGCCGCCCGGCGAAACGCCCCGGTCAAGGCGACGGTCGGGACGGTCTCCGCTATCGGGCTGCTTCCGGCCGGCCTTGAGCAGGAAGGGGTGGATCGTTTGTTCACCGGCGCACAGCGGTGCGATCTGCTTTCTCTTTCAGGCACCGCCTGCGACACCCCGCTTCTGATGCAGCGGATCCAGACTCCGGCCACCATCGACACGGCCCCAATCCTGGGACGTTCCCTGGCCATGGGGGGTACGGCCATGGCTACCCTGCTGGCCTCTCTGAAACCAGGCAGACACGGGTTGCACCTGGCTGCCTCTCCCGAAGGTCCCTACTATGCCATCCGCTTCACGGGAGGCGCTGCACAATGAGGCTTTTGCAAAACTCTTCCAAAATTACCCCCCCTCCCTTGACGGGTGGGGGTTGGGGGGTGGGTGAAGCTGCAACATCTGGATTTCACGCCCAACTTCCCCCCCACCCTAACCCTCCCCCGCAAGGGGGGAGGGGACTTTTTGGACTTTTGCATGAGCCTCAAACATCAACTTATTCCGGCGCGCCCGACGAAGTGAAGGGAGCATCGTATTAAGGCTGATCCCGCTGCATACCTTCCCCACCGTTATCCCTTTCTCCTGCTTGACCGGGTCGTCGAACTGGAGGTAGGTGTGCGTGCGGTCGCCCTGGTGGCCGTCACGTCAGGCCGCGGATTTCCCCAGGCGCTGCTGGTGGAGTGCATCGCCCAGTTGGCCGGTATCCTCACCATCCAAGAGGAGGGGGAGGGGGGCTTTCTGGCGGCCATCGACCGGGCCGAATTCTCGGGAACACCCCTGCCCGGCGATCTGCTCTCGGTTTCGGTCCGGGTGGTCAAGGCATTTGGCAGGCTCTTCATGGTGGAGGGGGATGTTGCCTGCGCCGGCCGCACGCTGGCGACGGCCCGACTTACCCTGGGTGTAGGCAGGCTGTGATGCGTATTGCACGGGATTCGGGCTTTTGCCGCGGCTTTGTTGCTTGGTGGCGGATTTTTCCCGCACTCTCTGCGCTGCTGATGTTCATCGCGGTTGCCTTTCCCTGTCAGGCCCGCCAGATACCTGCCGTGGAAGGGCTTGAGGCGCTTCGCAAGGCATTTAGCGGGGTCACGGACTTTACGGCCGATATCAGCCAGGAAAAGCACCTCTCGCTGATGAAGCGAGCCCTGACCATGAACGGCACGGTGCGCTTCCGCAAGCCGGACCTGTTCTATCTCGAACTCGACGCACCCTATGCCAGCCGCATGGTCCTGCGGGACAACACCATCGAACAGGTCATGGGCGCGGGCGGGGAGCGGAACAGGATCGTCCTGCCTCCCGAACAGGGACTGAAACGCTGGCTTTCCCGGCTGGCCGCGCCGATCACCGCTCTGCCGGAAGGTACCGGCGTTCAGGCCGATGCAACCGGCCCGCTCTATACCGTCACCATAACGCCCCACGCTAAGGGACAGGTCAGGGAGCTGATTATCACCTTCCTGGAGGACGGCACGATCAGGAAACTGGTCATCGTTGAACAGAACGGCGATCGCGCAATGATGACCTTTAAAAAGGTGCGCCGCAACGTGGGGCTGACGGACCGGGATTTCCGGCTGGAGTGATAAACCAAAGATATTTCTCAAGGAAAGTCAAAAGCGCCTCTCACAGAGCCCACAGAGGCACAGAGAGAATCACAAAGAATTTGGTTTAACCCTAAACTGCTTGGTTTTAGATGTTCTCCGTGCCTCTGTGAGCTCTGTGAGAGACGAATTTAATCTTTAATACTATGCGACAACGATCGGACCTATTGATGAAACGATATCTTTCTTTTTTATTGCTGTTGCTTGCCCTAGCCCTGGTTTCGGGCTGCGCCGCCTTCACCCCCAAGCAGCCGTTGGTGTATCGGCCCGGCGTCCAGGTGGATACCCTTTCGGCTGCCGTGTCCCTCTCCATAAAAAAGGGTAAACAGGGCATGGGAGCAAACGGTTTTCTGCTCTATCGACGTCCCGACCGGATGAGGGTGGTGATCCTGTCCCCCTTTGGCACCACCATGATGGAAACCGTCGTGGCAGGCGAGCAGGTCACGATTGTGGACAATTCCAAGGGGGTGGCGTTCAGCGGCTTGCTGGCAGAGCTTCCCGAACAGGCAAACGGGGATACCGTGCGCCAGGCGCGCTGGGTCATGGATGTGCCGATCCCCGGCAGTTCGTTGCGCGACGGCTCGGTGGAGCGGACCAACAACATGGGCCAGAAGGAACGGGTGACCTTTGAGAACGGGCTGGTGGTGGCCAAAAGCCTGCCCAACGGCGACGAGGCCCGTTACAACGATTACGTAACGGTGAACGGGGTGCCCCTGGCAACCGAGGTCGTCATACACAGCCATAACGGCAATCGTTTCCGCATCGGTATCAGCGAACCCGAGGTCAATACAGAACTGTCGCCGGAGGCCTTTACCCCCCATCTGGACAGTCTTACCATCTACCCGCTGTCCGTGCTTCAGGGACATCAATAGCCCAATGTTCTGCGCGCGGTTTCTCCGCATCATAGCCGCCGTCAACACCCTTACGCGCCGGCACCTGGAATGGATCTTCCGCACGGCCTCGACGCGACCCCTGATCGTCATCTGCCTGTTTGCGGGCACAGTGGCTCTGTCGCTCGCAACGATCTCGACCATTCATTTCGAAACAGACATATTCCGGCTTTTCCCGTCCCGCCAGCCGGCCCTCAGGCTGTTGCTCGATTCGCTTGAGTGGACCGGCAGCGCCAATGATGCCTACTTTCTGCTGGAGGGCGATCCGCAGTCACTGCCCGCTGAGGCAGGTCGTTTTGCCGAGCGTCTCGGACAGGCGCGCGTCGATGGACAGCCAGCCTTCAAACGCATCACCTGGCGGATCTACGACGAAAGCCAGGCGGCATCATTCAAAGAACTGATCGCCTTTGCCGTCATCCATCCCCAACTCTTCATTGCGCCGGAAGACCTGCCCCGATTTGTCGCCCGTTTCGCACCTGACCAGGCAGTCGAGGCGCTACAACGGCTTCGGGTCGGCCTGGCCGGGCAGGTCGGAGGAATGGCCAGCGGACTGGCCGCTGTTGATCCGCTCTCCCTGCGCGACCTGATCCTGCCGCGCCTCAAGGTCGGCGGCCAGGCACTAGACCTCGATCCGGCATCCCCTTATTTTATCTCCCGCAACGGAACGGTGCTGATTATGATCGCCGAACCTGCCAGGCCGGTCCAGGACATGGCGTTCGCCCGCAAACTGGTGGCGGCCATCAACGAGTCCCGCCGCGGTTCCCCGGTTTCAATCTCCTGTGCCGGTGCACATATCAGCGCTGTCCTGGATGAAGCGGCGATGAAGTCCAATGTCCTCGTCAGCATCGTTATCTCCTTGTTGGTGGTGCTGGGTATTTTTTTCGCCGCCTATCGTCGATTGTTGCCTACCCTGCTCATCCCGCTGATCCTGGCGTGCGGCGTGCTGTTTGCCTTGGGGACAGCCGGCCTATTCCTGTCGTCGATCCATATCATTTCATTTGCCTTTACCGCCCTCATCACCGGCATCGGCACCGATTATTCGATCCATATCTACGACCGCTTTCACAGCGAGCGGGCCGCCGGCAAAACATCACAGGAAGCGCTGGAGTCGGCAATGCTCGACACCGGTCGCGGCGTCTTCACCGCTGCCGTTACCACGGCGATCCCGTTTTTGGCGTTGATGGTGTCTGATGTCCGCGCACTCTACGAACTCGGCCTGCTGGTTGGGCTGGGGGTGATCTATTCCCTCTATGCCACCCTGTTTTTCCTGCCGCCCCTGCTGCTATTCATGGAGCGCCGGTTTCCCATTGCCTATCGCCCCATACCACGACTCGGCCTGTCAGGCGTCTGGCGCACCGTGCTGCGGCATCCGGCGATGGTTGTCGCAGGTTCCCTGCTGATCACGGCAGGGCTCTTTTGGGCAGCTTGTTCCATCAGTTTCGATGGTGAGCTCAAAAACCTGCAGCCACGCCATTCCGAGGCTTTTTTAACTCAGGAAAAGATTGAAAAAAACTTGAGCATCGCGCCGAAACAGATTGTGGTGGCGTTGGAAGGACGTGATCTGCCTGATGTTTTGGAACGGGTTTCGCGGCTTGACGCCTTGGCGGCATCGCTCCAAACGCGCGGTCAGATCGTGGCTTGGTCATCCCTGGGCCGCGTGATCAACAGCCGGACGACTCAAATGGAGGTATCCCTCCGGCTAGCGGAGAGGTTTGGCGGCGCAGGCATTGGTGGGTCCATCCGCGGAGCCCTTGACCGGCAGGGGTTTGCCACAGGGCAGTTTCAACCGTTTCTGGATGGGATGAGCCGGTTGCGCCGAGCCGAACCGGTAAGCCCCGAAGAGGCAGTGGCCCGCCTTTCGGCCTCGCCGCTCAAAGGGGTTGTTGATCGGCTCCTGGTTAAAACCGCTGCCGGCTACCACGCCCTGGCATATCTGCACTATTCCGGTCCCTCCCTTGATCTGCCCGCCTTTCAGACCGCACTGGCGGCCATAGACCCCTCGGCTCGCATGACCGGCATCGACCTGGTCAGCAACCAGTTGAAGGATGCCGTACGGAACAGCTTTACCGGCGCCTTTCTGCTGGGGGGCGTGCTGGTGCTGTTCTTTCTGCTGGTTCACTTTGCAGGTATGCCGTCGGGGGTGTTCTATTCGCTGTTTCCGGTGGCTGCGGCCTCCGGCTGCATGTTGGGGACCATGGCGCTATGCGGTATGGGGCTCAACTTCATGAATGTCATGGTGTTGGTGACGATCATGGGGATGGGGAGCGATTTCGGCTTGTACATCCGCTTCCGGGTCACGGCAGAGACGCCCGGCGAACGGGAACAACAGTATGTGCAGATCGGCCGGTCGGTCTTTCTCTCGGCCATGACCACCATCGTTGGTTTCGGGTCACTGGCCTTTACCGACTACGGCGCCATGTCTTCCATCGGGTGGGCCACCAACCTGGGAGTGGGATTCCTCACCTTCTTTACCCTGGTGACCGTGCCGGCGGTTATGTCCCTGAAGAACCAAAAGAGTTGCGATAGATGAAGCTGTTCAGTGATAAAACGTCACGCCCACCAGGAACTTGCTTGAATTGAGCGGTTCGTTGGGGGAGGCGGTTCCGGCGTTAGAGATGTGATGGTAGCGGTACTCGGCAATGAGCGCCGTGTCCTTGCGCACAAAATACTGCACCCCTGTTCCCCCCTGGTAGGAAAAATCCAGCTTGCTTCCCATGGTGGGCAGCCCCACATCCACATAGAGTATCCCACCGCCGGCAAAGACATAGGGGGTTATGCCCTCCAGCCGGGTAAATTTCCAACTTCCCAGCAGATACCCCCCCACCATGGACCTGTCGTCATGGTCCACGGCCATGTGATAGGGCAGCTCCACCAGCAGTTCGTGTCTCCCCTGGTACCAGCTTCCCTTGCCGACCTCATCGGAGAGGAAGCGGCCGTAACGGGCGATGACGTCCCAAGTCTGCACCTGGGTGCGGGTGGCGCCGAAACCACGGTGGGTGATGCCGTAGCCGGTCAGAAGGGCGCATTCCGAGGCAGCCGTGGTAACGGTAGTTTCTGACCGGGCAGGGTACGGGGCCAGAAAGATAAGGAGGGCAAGGGTGATCTGGAGCGTTTTTCTTAGAGGTTGTTGAAAAACAGCCATCTCACCGCCGTCCTCGAATGCCCTTTTGTGCGGCGTAGCGCTGCTACGCCTCCGCTGGGCATTCTGCGGGTGCGACGATCTGACTATTTTTGAACAACCTAGGTTTTTCAACATCCTGTTTGTCATAGGAGAGGACCGCCGATCTTTTGTGGAAA
>JBEKFJ010000175.1:0-6272 GCA_050013355.1 Oryzomonas sp. | reverse complement strand
CCCTACGCCCGGCCGCCTCCAGCGTCAACCTGATCCGGTTCAGGGTGCCGGCCGAAAGAACCTCCCCCTGGATCTGCGCGATCTCCCGGCCATGTCCGATGAGTTCGGGAAGACGGGCACTCCTGAATGATCGGGGGCTCCCCAGCAGGTAGATCGCCTCCAGCAGGTTGGTCTTGCCCTGCCCGTTGAGGCCGTACAGCAGGTTGAAACCCTCACCGGGGTGTATGCGAACTGCCCCGATATTACGAAAACCGGCGACAGCCAGGTGTTTGAGCAGCATCCGTCTTTAGCGCTAGAGCCTCATCGGCATGATTACTGCCAAGAAGCTGTCCGAATTTTCCGGCACAATGATGGAGGGGGAGAGCTCATCCCTGAATTTCATCTCCACGCTGTCGGTTTCAGCAACGGCCAGCACATCCAGGAGATAACGGGCATTGAACCTGACGGCGATCGGGTCGCCGTCGTACGCCACGTCGATATCCTCCATGGCGTCGCCCAACTCGGGGTTGCTCGATGATATCTTTATCCCGCCGGAGGTTATCTCCAACATGATCCCTTTGAACTTTTCGCTGGAGAGTATGGCCATCCTGCGGACGGAGTGGGTGAAATTCTCCCTGTTGACCGTGACTATGCGGTCATTGGCCGATGGGATGACCCGGTTATAGTCCGGAAATTCGCCATCCACCAGGCGCATGACCATGTAGGAATCGCCCCGTTTGATCACCGCGCTGTTATCCATGAAGCCGAACATCAAGCTGCCGCTGTCCTCTTCGGTGATCTTTTTCATCTCATACACCCCCTTTTTGGGGAGGATGACCCCCTTCAAAAGCTCGGGACCGGCGGTGCCCTTGAGCGGCCCGGTGGCGATGGACAGGCGATGGCCGTCGGTGGCAACCATTTTGAGGGAGTTTTCGCCGTTGCCGTTGACCTCGACCTTGGCGAATATGCCGTTCAAGTTGTATTTGGTCTCGTCGTTGCAGATAGCGTAGGAGGTCTTCTCGATCATCCCCTTCAGCAGGGAGCTCTCTATCTCGAAGAGGTTTTCTTCCTTGACGTCGGGAAAATAAGGGAACTCGTCGGGTGAAAGCCCGACGATGTTGAATTGCACCTTGCCGCATCTGATCTCGACCCAGTCGTTGTCTTTTGTGGAAAAGACGATCGCCTGGTTGGGGAGTTCCTTGACGATCTCGTACAGCTTCTTGGCTCCGACCGTAATCTTCCCGGATGCGGCCACTTCGGCGGGATAGGTGCTTTTCATGCCCACTTCCAGGTCGGTGGCCGTAACATGCAGCACGGAATCCGCTGCTTCCAGAAGGACATTTGACAGAATCGGCATGGAAGTCCGTTTTTCGACGATACCCTGGATCTTCTGCAGCGACCTGAGGAACAGTTCCTTATCGATTGTAAATTCCATCTGCCACTCCTTACAGGAAAAGGTTTTATTTATAGATCTTTAAACCTTTGTTGTTATTGTTGGTCCTGTTGATATGGATAAAATTGCATAACAGTCGGATCTCATGCATGATTTTGACGTGCAACCATGTTGATAACCATCTGCCTCACGGACCGGTTATCAACATGGCGGTTGTTATGCACAGATATCCACAACCTGTCACCAGGGTTGTTGTCATTTCAAAATGCCACGCCGTATATCATCGACTACCTTGAAAAATTTTTGGTCGTCATGCAGCGCCTTCTCGATCTTCTTGGTGGCGTAAATAACCGTCGAATGGTCCTTGCCGCCGAACTTCGAACCGATATCAGGATAGGAGGCCTTCGTCATGTCCCGGCAGAGCCAGATGGCTATCTGACGCGCCTGGACAAGATTTTTTTGCCGCTTTTCCGATTTCATATCAGCTATCTTGAGGCCGAACTGGTCCGCTACCGCTTTTTGTATCAGTTCGATGGTGATCTCCTTGCGCCGGTCGCCAAGGATGTCCTTAAGGCTTTCCTTTGCCATCTCAAGGGTGATGGGGATGTTCTGCAGGCTGCTGTAGGCGCCGAGCCTGATCAGCATGCCCTCCAGTTCGCGGATGTTCCTGGTGTCGCTTGAGGCGAGATAATAGGTGACATCGTCGGGGAGGCGGATCTTTGTCACTTCCGACTTTTTCTTGAGAATGGCTATCTTGGTTTCAACGTCAGGAGGTTGAATATCGGCTATCAGACCCCATTCGAATCGTGAACGGAGCCGCTCCTCCAGATCGGATATCTCCCGGGGGAACTTGTCGGAGGTGATGACTATCTGTTTGTGGGCCTCGTGAAGCGCGTTAAAGGTGTGGAAAAATTCTTCCTGGGTCCCTGTTTTCCCGGATATGAACTGGATATCGTCGATGAGGAGCACATCGACGTTTCTGAACCGGTTTCTGAACTGGTCCATTTTTTTGAGGCGAAGGTGGTTCACCATTTCGTACATGAACTTCTCCGCCGAGCAGTAGCAGACATTCAAACCGGGCGACGTGCTCCGGATGATATGCCCGATTGCGTTTAGCAGGTGACTTTTGCCGAGGCCGACGCCGCCGTAGATGAAGAGCGGGTTATAGGTATCGGCCGGATTGTTGGCCACCGCCATGGCGGCGGCATGGGCAAAGTGGTTGCCGGTGCCGCTGACAAACAGGTCGAAGGTATATTTGGCATTCAAAGGCGTAAAGGCGGAATCCAACTGGGCGCCTTTGGACTGTTCAGCCTCTTCCTGGTGACCCTTGATGATGAGGTCTTCCGGCAAAACAGTTTCGGATTCGCTGTTTTGATCCCTGACGACAAAGGTGATGGACAGGTTCTGTCCCGAGGTGACCGAAAGAGCGCCGAGGATGACCTTCAGATAGTTCTCTTCCAGCCAATCCTTAAAAAAAGAGGTCGGAACAGAGAGATAGACGGTACTGCCCTCGACATGGCTGTAGTTTACCGGTTTTATCCAGGTGGCAAAATCTCGCTCGGAAAGAACTTTTTCCAGGTTTTCGGCGGCTTGTTGCCAGGCTTCTTGCATGTTCACATCACATTCTCATTATCAGGGGGAGTGGAGGCAGCGGGTTATCCACAGTGGTCACATAAGACGAATAATCTAATGGTATGAACTGCTTTTCCTTGCCGACCCATATGGAATATCAAGAATATCAACTGTTATCAACATGATTTTCAACACCTGTTGATAACTTTATATGTAATTAAATCAGACATTTAATTATACTTTGCCGAATTTTCAGGGCTTTTTGAGGCTGAGGCAGATTAACAGAGGCCGGGCCATTTTTCAAGGCAAATCACTTGTCGGCGGGCGCTCTCGGCAGTAATAATTTTCTTGACAATTTCAAGGTGATATGGTTAATAACCCATTTCCTGATAAATATTTTAAAGGAGTGGTGATATGAAAAGAACATTTCAACCCAGCAACACCTCCCGCAAGCGCACCCACGGTTTTTTGGTGCGGATGTCCACCAAGAACGGCCGTCTCGTCATCAAGCGCAGAAGGGCCAAGGGCCGCAAAAGACTGTCCGTTGCCATTGCAACCAAGTAACCGGTTTGTGGGGGAGCGGGGCATCGGTGTTTTTCCCAAGTCGGTACGGTTGCGGAAACGCTTCGAATTCCTCAGGCTTTTGAACTCTCCCCACAAGTTTGCCACCAGGGGTTTCCTAGTCGTATGGCTGGAGAACGGCGGAAGCCAGGCACGCCTGGGGGCAACGGTCAGTAAAAAGGTCGGTTGCGCCGTGATCCGCAACAGGATCAAGCGCTACATCAGAGAATCATTCAGGCAGATGCGGCTTTTGTTGCCGGGCGTCGACATCAACGTGGTGGCGCGGCGCGACTCCGCGACAATGGATTTCCGCGCTGTTCAGCGAGAACTTGAAAAGGCCTTCAGGCATATCGGCACATCCCCATGCTCAAGCGCAGTGCGCTCATCGTAATCAGGCTGTACCAGAAGCTGCTGTCGCCGCTTCTTCCGCAGACCTGCCGGTTTTATCCCTCCTGTTCCGAGTATTCCCGCGAATCGATTGTACGGCATGGAGTTGCCAGGGGGGCTTGGCTTACCTTTATCAGGCTCTGCAAATGCCATCCCTTTCACCCGGGCGGGTTTGATCCGGTACCTTAACTAGGTTCCATCCGGAAACACCGGATGAGAAACGAGTAGTTTCCGATTCAGAATTTCCGGACGGAAACTAACTAATGAGCACAACTGGAGCTATTATGGAAAAGCGCGCATTTCTGGCAGTCATTCTTTCGATAGCGGTTTTCTACATTTATTCCATGGCCTTTGGGCCTGCGAAAAAACAACTTCCGCCAACAGCCTTCCAAAACGCGACCTCTGCCGCTGCAACGGCAGCCGCTGCAGGGCAGGCAGCGCAGCCGGCCGCTCCGGTGGCGAACGGTGCACCGGTCCAGTCCGCCCAGCCAGCGCAGGATGTGACCGTGGATACTGGTCTCTACACGGCGGTATTCTCTTCCCGCGGCGGGAGTCTCAAGAGCATGACCCTCAAGAAGTACCGCGAACAGAATACGCCCACAGCCAGTCCGGTTGTGCTTGGGACCCACGCCGATCCCTCCCTTCTCAACTTCTCGACCAGGGCATCCGGGATCAACCTTCCGGACAGCGCCATATTCCTGCCGGACGCCGACAGGATCACGCTGGCCGCCGGAGAGAACCGGCAGTTGACGTTCAGTTACGTCTCGGGCCAGGGCTTTACCGTGCGCAAGGTCTACACCTTTGCCGGCGGCTCCTATGGCATCAAGCTGGATACCCAGGTATTCAACAACTCCCCGGCTCCCCTGGTGGGAACCATCCAGCAGGTGATGACCTACCCGGCCGAACACAAGGAAAAGAGCAGCCGCCTCGATGTGTCCGGGTCGTACCTTTATAACGACGACGGCCTCAAGTCCGACAAGGCCAAGGATGTTGCCGCCGCGTCGAAGAAATACGAACGGAACATCCTCTGGGCGGGCTTTGCCGACAAATATTTCCTGAGCGCCATTCTGGCCGAGAAGGGGAGTATCGCCTCCGTTGAACTGAAAAAGAACGCCGCCGGGTTCCTGGAATCGACCGTCTCCGCCCCCCAGTTCACCGTCAACCCGGGACAAGCGGCCACGGTGACGCAGCGCCTGTTCGTCGGCCCCAAGGATCTTGACATCCTCAAGGCCCAGGGCAACTCCCTGGAGCAGTCCCTTGACCTGGGCTGGTTCTCGGTCATCGCCAAACCGTTGCTCTACATCCTCAAGTTCTTTTACCGCTATGTGGGCAACTACGGCATTGCCATCATCATCATCACCGTCATCCTCAAGGCGCTGTTCTTCCCCCTGACCCACAAGAGCTACAAATCCATGAAGGGGATGCAGAAGATCCAGCCGGAGATGAACAAGATCCGCGAGAAGCATAAAGACGACCGGGACGCCATGAACAAGGCGGTCATGGAGCTGTATCGCGACCATAAGGTCAACCCGCTGGGGGGGTGCCTGCCGATGGTCGTCCAGATCCCGGTGTTCTTCGCCCTTTACAGGGCGCTCATGTCCTCCATTGAGCTGCGCCACGCGCCGTTCTACTTCTGGATCACCGACCTGTCCGACAAGGACCCGTATTATATCACCCCCGTCATCATGGGGATCACCATGTTTGTGCAGCAGAAGATGACCCCCTCCCAGATGGACCCGGTCCAGCAGAAGATGATGCTGGCCCTGCCGGTGGTGTTCACCTTCATGTTCCTGAGCTTCCCCTCCGGCCTGGTCCTGTACTGGCTGGTGAACAACATCCTGACCATCGGCCAGCAGATGTACATCAACAAGCTGGTCAAGGATTGACGAACGCCGTCGGTTACGGCACAATTGGAGCGCCCCTGCATAGGCAAGGGCGCTTTTTGCTTTCAACAGGTTGTTTAAAATCTACTGCGGGGCTGGTCTGCTGCGTTGCCGCTCGCTCAAAAGCTCAACGTACCGAGGGGTACGCCTCGCCTTCTCGCTCGCTTGCGCCTTGCATACCAGCCTCCTCGCTACGATTTTAAAAACCTGTTAAGGGAATCGACAGCCATGGACTATATCGCCGACCTTCATATCCACTCTCCCTACTCACGGGCCACCAGTCCGGAGAGCACTCTGGCCGGCCTGGCCGGCTGGGCGCGGGTCAAGGGGATCCAGGTGATCGGTACCGGCGACGTTACCCATCCCGGCTGGTTCCGACGCCTCAAGGAGGAACTGGAGCCGGCCGAACCCGGCCTGTTCCGGTTGAAGAATGAGGCCGCGATCGCTTCGCCGCTGCCGGGGGCGACCCCCCTTGCCGGCCCGGTGCGGTTCCTCCT
>JBEKFJ010000174.1:0-6285 GCA_050013355.1 Oryzomonas sp. | reverse complement strand
AAGCCACCACACCAATTCTTCCAGGGTCCCGACGCATACGTCGGCCAGTTCAGGCCAGCGGAAACAACGGGCAGGGTCCACATGCACGGTCAGCGCCCCGGCCCGGCGGCCGGCCTGCAGGTCGTAGAGATAATCCCCAACCATGACGGTTGTCTCCCCTGTCGCACCCCAGAGCGCCATCAGGCGGTGAAGGCCGTCCGGGTCCGGCTTGGGAAGCGCTTCGTCCCGCCCCAACACGTCGTCTGAAGCAAAATAACCGCCCAAACCGATCATCTCCAGGGTGCGCAGGGCGTTATCGCGCGTATTGCGGGTCAGTACCCCCAGAGAAGCACCGGCGGTATAGAGGCGGTCCAGCAACTCCTGCGCCCCTACGGCGGCCTCCGTGATATGGGCCAGTTCCAGTTCAATTTCCTGTAAACGGACATGCAACGGCCGTGCCCGGTGCTCCGGCAGGGAGGCCAGGTGGCCGAGGATGTCGCAACCATCCGGAATGGACAACTCCTGCCGGATGGCAACGAAGTCATGCACCGCCACGGTCAGGGTGCCGTCCAGATCGAAGATCCAGTTGGAGCGGGCAGAGATGGCGTCGACGCAGATGTTATTGTCATCAACCAATATGCACCGCCAGCCAGATCGTTGTTTCGCCCAGGGAGGTCCAGGCCACCCGGTGGCGCCGGTGGGCAGGGATCATGAGGTAATCGCCCGCCATCAGACTCCGCGGTTCCGCTTCCCCTTCGAAAAGAAGCCCCGCGCTACCCCCCAGCAACAGCACCCATTCGTCCTGGTCCTGGTCGTACCATTCCCCTTCCGGCGTGACTTGGCCATAGGACAGGATCCGCTCAATGCGGACGGCTCCCTTTTGGGCCAGGGTCTCGAACAACTCAGCAGGCATGCACGGGGGTATGTGGCCGAATACATTGCCGGATTCAGTCATTGTTCACCTTGTATCGATCGAAGCATCGGAAAAAACGATCATAACATTGTTAGAATGAGTATACTTGCTCTCAAGCGGTTCTCCAACACCAGTTGTTCTTCATAGGCCGGTAGGCATGGTACACGAACCATTCAAACTGAGTAGTTTTTACGATATTTCATCACCCAAAGCAAGGCTTGAGGCGCGCCGACCGGGACCGGGTGATTGGGCGCTGCCGGGATGCGCCTGGGTCTGCCTGTGATGATGCGTGACAAAAAGGATATTATCGGCTAAACTGACAACCTGCAACCCCTTGCCGGGAATTCCCGGCGGTGATCTTCGCAGTACCGTCCGGAGGATGGACCATGGCCTTGAACAGAAAAGCAGCGGGATCGGCATTGTCCGAGGATATCAACCAGTTCGAGAATATCATCGCAGACGGCAACCCCCTGTTCCCCAAGTTCAAGTTGTTGCTGGAGAGCTATAAGAAGCTGGCCCGCCACACGGAAAATCTGGCCTATGAGAATCGACTCCTGAACACGCGGCTTGTGGAACTTGACCGCTCGCTTGACCTTGTAACCAGGATAGATCCCATGACCGGCCTGACAAACCGCCGCCACATCAAGGAAATGGTTGAGCAGGAGTACAGTCGCGCGCAGCGTCACAACCGCACCTTTTCCATTATCCTGGCCGACATCGACAGCTTCAAGAAGATCAACGACACCTACGGCTATAATGCCGGCGACGACGTTTTGGTGGAGGTCTCGCGCGTTCTCAAGGGATGCGTCCGCAGTGAGGATGTCTGTGCCCGTTGGGGCGGCGAGGAGTTTCTCATTCTCCTTCCCGAAACGACGATTGAGGGCGCATTGGCGGTGGCCCAGAAGATCCACGAATCGGTCGCAATGACTGAATTCAAGGCATACAAACCGGGCATCCGTGCCACCATCAGCATCGGGCTCAGCGAGTTTAAACCGGATCAGGCGCTGTTCGAGTGCGTCAGCAGGGCCGACCATGCATTGCAGGAGGCCAAGAAAGCCGGAAAAAACCGTTATATTGCCGTGCCATAACCTTCCCGCTACCTAGTTTACATCCGGAAAAGAACCCTTTCAGGACGGAAACTACCTATAATCCCGGAAAAAGCATGTGCCCCGGAAACACGGGGACACAGAGTTAAACGAATTGTGCGGCGAGGGGCTGGATATTCGGCGGGCAGCTCAGGAAAGCTCGGCAATTACCTCAAGCAGCTTGGCGTCGATAATGGGGAGAAGGGCGCGGATGATGCCGGCGTCGCCTTGGTTTCCGGCCAGTTCCGCCTGGCGGGCGAGTTCGCTGAGTTCAGATGCCCCGATGTTGGCCGATGAGGACCTGAGGGAGTGGGCGTGGCGGATTGCCACGACGATCTGACCCGCATCAACGGCGTCCCGCAGCTTACGCACGAGTTGCGGCCCATCATTCCTGAAGATGGCGCATATTTCCAAAAACAGTTCCTGATCGTTATCTATCCGCTCAAGCACCGCTCGTTTGTCCACAGCCATATGTCGCCCTCCGCCGGCAACGAAGCGTAGCCATAATTCGTTATCATTTATTTTGTAAGATCATATATCAGAGCAGGGGTGATGACAAGTTTAGAACGTGCCTGCGAAAACTATTGCCACTTTTTGAAAAAAGCCCGATGCGTATGCCGTGAAACGCGGGAATGGGTTCCGGAGGCTTGAGTGCGTTAAAACCCTGCTGGCGTTCGTGCACGGTATGGGAGGTAGGTCATGCGCGAGGCTTTATTCTACGAAAAACTGCCGCACGACGTTGTCAGTTGCTTCCTGTGCCGCCATCATTGCCGGATTTCGCCGGGGATGCGCGGCATCTGCCGCGTCAGGGAAAACCGGGCCGGCCGGCTCATGTCGCTGGTGTATGGCCGGATTGTCGCCGAACATGCCGATCCCGTGGAAAAAAAGCCGCTCTTCCACGTTCTGCCCGGCACGACGAGTTACTCCATCGCCACGGTCGGGTGCAACTTCCGCTGCCGTCACTGTCAGAATCATACCATTGCCCAGTACGAGCCGGGTCATGAAGCTTCGGTCCCCGGACAGTCCACAACACCAGAACAAATCGTCGAGCAGGCACTCAGGAACGGGTGCCGCTCCATCTCGTACACCTATACCGAGCCGACCATATTCTGCGAATATGCGCTCGATTGCGCCCGGCTGGCTTCCGCGGCCGGCCTGAAAAATATCTTTGTTACCAACGGCTATATCACCACCCAGGCGCTGGACGCCGTTGCCCCCTTTCTGGACGCTGCAAATATCGACCTGAAAGGTTTTTCGGACGACTTTTACCAGCGTGTTGTCGGAGCGCGGCTGGAGGAGGTCCTGGCCTGTATTCGCGATTACCGCCGGCGCGGGATCTGGATTGAGATCACGACCCTGGTAATCCCCGGCGAGAACGACTCTGATGAACAACTGAACGGAATCGCCCGGTTTATCGCCGACGAACTGGGGTGTGACGTGCCGTGGCATATCTCGCGTTTTTTCCCCCAGTACCGGATGACAGACCGTGAGGCCACACCTCATGCAAGCCTGGCGCGGGCGGTCGAGGCCGGCCGCCGGGCCGGACTACGGTTCCTCTACGTGGGAAACCTGGCCGGAGGCCGCGAAAACACGGAGTGTCCGGCGTGCGGCACCACGGTTATCAGGCGGGAAGGGTTTCAAATGGCCGATAACAGGCTCGTTGGGGGCGTTTGCCCCACGTGTGGCGCGGAAGTTGCTGGAATATTCACCTGAACCGTACCCCGGTGTCTCTGCGGCTATCCAGCCTTGACTTTTGCGTCGGTCATGCCGTACATTCAACCGTTGCGAAGCGTGCCCCGACACCCATTCCACATGCCTCGGAGAATTCGGAATTTGAAAGCTATCGTCATCATTCCCACCTACAACGAGCGGGACAACATTGTCCGCCTTTCAGGAGAAGTCCTTGCACAACACCCCGACCTGCAGATATTGTTTGTCGATGACAACTCGCCCGACGGCACCGGAAAGCTGGCTGATGAACTGGCCGCTGGAAACGAACGGATCAGGGTGCTCCATCGCTCCGGCAAGCTCGGTCTGGGTTCAGCCTACCGGGCGGGCTTCAAATTGGCCCTTGCCGCGGGAGCCGATTACCTGATCGAGATGGATGCGGATTTTTCCCATTCCCCGACGGCGCTACCGCTCTTCCTCGAAGCCATACAAGACGCCGATCTTGTCATAGGATCGCGGTACCTCAACGGCATCAGTGTCGTCAACTGGCCCCTTCGCCGCCTGATGCTCAGCTACTTCGCCAGTGTCTATACCCGTTTTGTGACCGGCCTGCGGGTTAATGACTGCACGAGCGGTTTCAAATGCTTTCGCCGGTCCGCGATCGAGGCCTTTGACCTTGACGGTATCAAATCGGACGGTTACTCGTTTCAGATCGAAATGAACTACCGCTGCATGGAAAAGGGGTTCAGGATTGTTGAAGTGCCGATCATCTTCATCGACCGTCACGCCGGCACCTCGAAGATGTCCGGCAAGATCGTCAGGGAGGCGGTCACCATGGTATGGAAGCTCCGCCTGGGGACGTTCTTCAGGCGCCTGATCGGGAAAGGATAATGTCGTCATGAATGAGGTGTGGGCCATTGTTACTATTGTCGGGTTTGCCGGGTGGCTGTCGGCGACCCTGTTTTTTCTTTTTAGATCGTTTCCCGAGCAGGGACGCTTCGAAAAGCGGCCCGCCATGGTGTGGGGGTGTGTCTTGGCCGTGTTTTATGCCGTGTGGATCGCCGGATTGCTGAATGCCTGATACCGATTCCAAATCAAGGCGCTATCCTCGTTGGCTCGTCTTCGGCTCCTCAACGTACTACCGGTACGCCTTCGTCTCCTCAATCCTCGCCGCCTTGATATCATCCTTGATTTGGAATCGGTATGAAGCGGTGCTGTCATGAGGGTATTGGGCATCGACCCCGGTTCGCGCATCACCGGTTACGGCATCGTGGAACAAGAGGGCAATCGGCTCGTTCACGTCGACAACGGCGCGATCTTCACCGACAGCGCAGCTGATTTTCCCGGCCGCCTGCAACGGATCTTCGACGGTCTCTGCTCCGTCATCGCAGAATTCCGGCCCGATGAGGCGGCGGTGGAAAATATCTTCTTTTCGACCAACGTGCAGAGTGCCCTCAAGCTGGGCCAGGCACGGGGCGCAGCCATCGTGGCGGCGGTGCAGGCCGGTCTGCCGGTGGCCGAATACACGGCGCTGCAGGTCAAACAGGCCGTGGTAGGACAGGGCAGGGCCGAAAAGGGACAGGTGCAGAAGATGCTCAAGGCGCTCCTCGGGTTGCCGGAGATCGCCCAGGCCGACGCCTCCGATGCCTTGGCGGTGGCGGTCTGCCATATCAACTCCTACGCCTTGAAGCAGTTGACCGGGGGTGCCAAACCATTGTCGCGGAAACCCGGTTCCTGGAGGGACCTGAAGGTATGATCGCACTGTTGACGGGAGTCATTGCCCACAAATCACCAGATCACATCATTCTTGACGTGCACGGCGTCGGATACCGGGTGTTGATCCCTTTTTCCACCTATTACGATCTGCCCGGGGAGGGGGGCGCCGCCTCGCTCCATATCCATACCAGCGTGCGGGAGGACGCCATCCAGTTGTACGGTTTTCGCACCCGCCTGGAGAAATCCTTTTTTCAACTGCTGATCTCGGTCTCGGGCATCGGACCCAAGATGGCCCGCGATATTCTCTCCAACATTCAGCCCGGCCCGCTTGCCCAGGCCCTTTCCCAGGGCGATGTCAACAAGCTCTCCGCGATACCGGGCATCGGCAGGAAGACCGCAGAACGCTTAGTCCTGGAGTTGAAGGACAAGGCCGGCAAGCTGGATCTTGCCTCTCTCCCGGCCGTCGAGGCGCGGGAGATCCCGACGGAGTCAGTCATGGATGATGTCGTCTCGGCGCTGCTCAATCTGGGATACAAGGAACCACAGGTGCGTAAGGCCCTGGCGGGAATTGACGCCGCGGGCGGCGCAACGGTGGAGGAGTTGCTCAAACAGGCCTTGAAGATACTGATGAAGTAAAGGCGGCTTAGAAACGATGATGGATGAGGGATGAGGGATGAGAAAGGCGGACGGAAGATTTTTCCCTCATCCCTCATCCCTCATCCGCCTTTACACATCGTCTCGATTGCACATTGGAATTAGTAATCGTCGGACGATCCGCCGCCGTCAAAACCACCGCCACCGCCGGAAAAACCGTCGTCGCCGCCGGATGAGCCGCCGCCTCCGCCATAAAAGCCGCCGCCCCCCCAGCCACCCCCGTAAAAACCGCCCCCGCCCCCTCCGAACATGCCGGCAAACAGGAGGCTG
>JBEKFJ010000173.1:0-6293 GCA_050013355.1 Oryzomonas sp. | reverse complement strand
TAGGTGGCATGAGTTACAATGATCTCGATCAGGTCAGCTATACAAACGTCACAGAGGTATATGATCCCTCAACTGACTCTTGGAGCAGCAAAAAGCCGCTACCAAACAACTATGTCCCAAATGATATCTTTGGCAATATGTTTATAGCGGGTGCCGCAGCTAACGGTAAAATATACGTCGTGGTCTTTGCTCCCGGCCAAAACGCAACTTACGAATACGACCCTGTGGCTGATGCCTGGGCTGTGAAAAGCCAGGTGCCCATTGGTGATTACAATCCCTATGCTTTAACGGTCTTAAATAATAAGCTCTATGTTCTTACCTCCTCATCTTTTGCCGAATACGACCCAGCAAACGACCTTTGGACAATCAAGGCGCCGCTGACTTCATTCCGCTCACTTGCAACGTTGGTAGCAGTACCGTCCCGAAACAAGCTGTACGCTGTAGGCGGAGTTGACTCTGAAGGTAACGTCTTGCAGTCGGTAACTTCTTACGATCCCAGTATGAATGCTTGGGCAGCGGAAGTAAGCGTACCTATCCCATTAAAATCACAAGCTGCCGGTGAGATAGATGGAAATCTCTACCTGTTCGGAGGGGTGAGCAATGCTGATACCTCCTACCCAGTGCCGCTCAATCAAGTTTTAGAGGGGAATTGGTAAAGAGAGGGAAAGCCAATGGGTCACCCATTGGCTTCTCTATCTTTGCCCGTGCTGCTGGTCATAGTTTTGGGGCAAAGATAGGGGTTGTTTGCTGATAACTATATGTAATAGTTATCGTTTTATTGGCGCGCCACTAAAGATGAAACACAGTACTGGGAAATATTTTTAAATATTAACAAGATAAAGCTTTTGTGATGGTGGGTGACTACATACCCTTTATGGCCGTGAATCCATTTGAGGAGTCGACCGGCGACACCGTTGATGAGAAGAAGCGAGGAAAGAAGACGGTCGGACGGGGCCTCGGCTTGACATGCGACAAAGATGCTTCAAGATACTCTTTAACACTTCCAGATTAGTCATCGGGGAGGATTACAATGAAGATGTTAAAGAAGAGGCTCGTTCTGTCGGTTTATGTGGTTCTGCTCTCTACAGGATACGCAGGCGCAAACTCGGTTTATTTGCCTTTAGTTATGGTCTGTGATGGTAACGGAAGCGGTGAGAAAGGTGCGCCGGTTGCGGTTAATCTCGTTGTCCGGGACGGGCATAGAGGCGTTGTTCACGAGGCGCGAAACCCGCCTATTGACCTGACGGCTCCGGGAGATGCCTGCTTGAAGGAGGGGGAAGTGTGTAACCCGCTCAACGATCATTGCTGCGAAGGCTACTATTGTTTAGGCGGGTTTGTGCCGATTTGTGGTCGTAAGCCGTAGCTGAGAAGGCCACGAGGAGGTTTGTGAACCGTCTTTTTGTATTGACCTGGTTCGATCACCTAGGCGCCACAAATAGCAGAAACCCCCGTCTTCACCATTGCCGTTGGTCACAGTTTTGGTCAAAGCCAGGGGCTTTGTGTTGATAACTATCCGAAATAGTTAGCGTTTTTATGGCGCGCCCGGAGAGATTCGAACTCCCGACAACCTGGTTCGAAGCCAGGGACTCTATCCAGCTGAGCTACGGGCGCATACTGGGTTATTACAACTGATCCGCCAAGCTGACGGTTGCCGAAGTCGAAGGTATCGAACCGCCGGTTGGATCAAACAGTAGAATGTTCGTGAGCGTAAAGCCACTCGTGGAGACGGTCGTCCCCGTGGCGATCACGCAGTTTACAACCGCAAAATTACCGGCGCCAAAGCCGGTCGCGTTTACAATGCCGACCGATATCTGGGGAGCCGTCGTGGAAGGAATAAAATTGGCAGCAGGAAAACCACCGGCGGCCCCTCCGGTCAAGGTCACCGACCCCGTCGCATCATTGGTGCCGGAAAGAACGGCCGGCGACACTCCGGGCGGCAGATTGATGATAAATTGAACTCCCGCCGCCAGGGTGCTTGCGGGGAGACTCGGTATGCTCATGGTGAGCGTGATATTGGCCGGGCCCGTTACCGGGCCATTATTTACCACAATTGAAACTGGACTGGAAGTTGTCGAATTGTTTGCCGCGTCAAATGCTTTGGCGGTCAGGCTGTAGGTTCCATTCGACACAGCCAAGGTATTCCAGATAAAAATGTAGGGAGTAGTGGTTGTTGTGGCCTGCAAACTCCCGTTAACGTAGAACTCAACCTTGCTTACGCCAACGTTGTCACTCGCGCTGACGGTATTTATAATGTTACCGCCTGCCGTTGTGTTATTGGTTGGACCGCTGATAGATACACTTGGTGGCGTAGTGTCCGTTGTTCCTCCACCACCTCCTCCTCCACCTCCACCTCCTCCTCCGCAACCGAAGGTCGTGGTTATCAGAAGAACAAGAAGCATGCGTGCAAGATAGCGTATCGTCATGGTGTTAGCCTCCATAGTTATAAAGGTATCAGGTTCCACAATCTTAGCATAGGTATTCAGGTAAATAAACTGCGCCGGTTCTTGCTGCCCGCTGCAACGGCGCGTTATTTGCCGTAACGTTCGATGAAACCCTGCACCTGGCGGGCTGTCTCGCTGGTCCGGTCCAGATCCAGGTAACGCTGCCACGCCTTCAGTGCTTTGTCCATGCGGTTCAGATCAAAGGCATTGACATATCCGACGTTATAAAGACTTTCCAGGTTGTTGGGCGCTATTTTGAGCGCCTTCTCGAAATTTGCCAGGGCTCGCGAAAAGTCACCCTGCTCGCGATACATGGCCCCCTGGTCGTTGAGCACGTCTGCATCGTCGGGGTTGAGCGCAAGTGCACGACCATAGGCATCAATGGCCTGCTGGGGCATGTCGCCGTCGTAATAGGCATTTCCCAGGTCACGCCAGGCGGCTTGGCTGTCCGGTTCCTTTTGCGTCTTCTGGAGCGCCTCGGCAATGCGGCCGCGGACATCTTCGGCATCATGGTGCGTGCCTCCCTCCGTCGCATCACTGCTGTCCGGCGTTTCCACCTCATCGTCCGGGACCGCCTCATTTTCAAATGACGGGCAGACCCGTTTGGCTGCCATATCGAGCGCCGATCCGGGGAAAATAGCTGCCAGCGGGCCGCCGCCCTTCATACGCGCCAATCTTTTTCCGTTCGGTCCGATGATGTCTATGAGTTCAAGAATGTCGGTCTGTTCGCTGCAATCGATTTCGTAGTACTCCAGATGGAGCTGATACTGTTTTTCACTGTATTCGGCGGCAGCGAGCTTGCGCTGGGGTTCGCCCAGGGGGATGAACCTGAGCCATACGGTCACCCGGCCCAATGGAGTCAGCTTCAGCGAATCCATGTCAAGGGCGACGTCGTGGCGTGCCGTACGGGCCAGGGGGCGCCATTGAACAGCCGAAGCGCTCCCCGGCAGAAGGGCATTCATGGAGGCCGTCAGCACCATGAGACACAGAAAATCGCGTACTGTCGCTCGTCCGGTTTTCACGTGAATTCCTCAACATTTTCAGGGATAAGCTGGCTGCGCCATTGTACTGGAGCATGGTTTGTTTTCAACTGTTTTTTTAATGGCAACTCATTTTTTCCTGGATCGCTTCCGGCTTGACGCCCATACTGTTTTAGGGTAGTTTCCGGCTGACAGGGTATACGGGGGAGGCGGCGCCGGAGATGCGCGTAATTGCGGGAAGTGTGCGGGGGATGAAACTTGCGGTGCCCCGTGGGATGCAGACGCGGCCAACAGCCGACCGGGTCAGGGAAGCACTTTTCAGCATCATTACGAGTCGTCGTGAACTTGAGCAGGCCCAGGTACTTGATATCTGCGCAGGAACCGGCAGCCTGGGGATCGAGGCCCTCAGCCGGGGAGCCGGTTTTTGCTGCTTCGTGGAGCAGGACCGGCGCGTGCTGGCGGTACTGGAAAAAAATCTGGAGGCCACCGGTTTCACCGCCCGGTCGCAGATCGTTGCCGTTGATTGCCTCAAGGCCTTGCGACTTCTGGCGGCACGGGGGCGGCGCTTCGATGTGGTGTTCTTTGATCCTCCCTATGCCTCGGCTCTTTACAGCACCGTGCCCGAGGCGCTGGGTGGCCAATCCCTGCTGGCGGGGGACGGGCTTCTGATCGTGGAATGCGCGGCACGTAATCCCCAGCCGGAACGGCTGGGATTGTTGAGCAGGGTTGACCGCCGGGTTTATGGTGACACTGCGCTGGAGTTTTTCACGCTGGAGGGTGCATGAAGAAGATCGCTGTCTATCCCGGTTCCTTTGATCCCATTACCTATGGTCATCTGGACATCATAAGCCGAGGATTGAAGATTTTCGATGAGGTGGTGGTGGCGGTGGCCGCAAATTCCCAGAAGAATTCCCTGTTTTCCATCGACGAACGGGTCGGCCTGATCCGCGACGTATTCAAGGATGAACAACGGGTGGTGGTTGACACCTTCTGCGGCCTTCTGATAGATTATGTATCCTCACGACGGGCACACGTGATCATCAGGGGGCTGCGTGCCATTTCGGACTTTGAGTACGAGTTCCAGATCGCCCAGATGAACAGCATGATCGGCCAGGGTGTCGAGACGTTGTTCATGATGACATCCCTCCAATACGGCTACCTCTCCTCCTCCATCGTCAAGGAGGTTTGCCAGCTGAACGGCAACATCGACCGGTTTGTACCGCCGGAGGTGAAGGCCGCCCTGAGGGCGAAATTCGGAATCGAGTGAACGGCGCCCATGTGCGGCGCCAAACGGAACCAAGCATGCAACGAGGCGTAACCTCCCGGCGTTCACAGGCCAATCCATTTTTTGTCAGCAAGCGAGGTGCGTACCATGATCACACGGGACATGATTATTGCCGACATTATCAGGCAGCACCCGGAAACGCTGCCGGTATTCCTGCGCTATCATCTTGAATGCTACGAATGCCAGATCGCCGACCTCGAAACCATTGAACATGGCGCCGGTGTTCACAAGGTAGCAATCGCAGAATTGCTCGAAGCGTTGAACAATTCTCTTAAATGAAGTCCCGATTCAAGATTGCCGAAAGGTTATTCCCCTTGCGGATTACGCTCCATGAATGATTTTGAAAATTACGCCAATTATTTTCCCTTTGGCATGAAGGTCGGCGTCGGCATTCCTCTGGCGAATGCCGGGGTGTTCCGCGACTGGGCAATAATTCACGAGATCGACGAGGATTTCGTTTCCCTCCAGCTTTCCCGCGATCAATTACCCCTCAATGTTTCCCTCCACGTGGGCCAGATTCTCGATCTGCGCGGCGGTAAGGATGACAGCGGCTACAGTTGCCGGGCCATTATCGTTGCCGAAGGTCCTTCCCGGGAGATACTTCTCCGCCTGATCGGCGAGATCGTTTCCGACGAACTGCGGGAGTTCTACCGTATCGATGCCTTTTTGCCGATCAAATATTATATCTCCCCTGAGCAGAACGTGGACATGCTCAATCAGGAATGGGCGCAGCGCCGCGAGCAACGTCAGGTCGTCGATGTCGACCGCAAGCACAAACACTGGGACAGCAGGCTTTTGCTGGGCAGTGCGGAACTTCCGCCGGAACGGCGGCTCGAGCAAGCCAGGGACGCCCAGGGAGAGGACGGGGAGCAGGTTGAGGAGCACGATGACTCATGGGACACCATCATACCGCTGGCCGCCAACATCAGCGGCGGCGGCGTGCGCATCACCACCCACCAGCAGTTTGAAAGCGGCGTCTACGTGTTGCTGGAGATACTGGTTCCCATGCCGCGCCGCATCGTAGACATCGTGGCGCGTGTCATCACCGCCAACCGCAACTACACTGTCGGCGGAGACCGTGAATACTACAATACCGGCCTGCAGTTCGTCTTTATCGACGAACGGGATCGGGACGCCATCGTTTATCACATCTCCAATATTCAGCTCAAGCGGATACGCCAATTGCGCGAACAGTTCATCTTTCGCGACGGCCTCCCCGCCGGGATGGAGGAGAAGGCGCCGTCCCTGTTCAACTGGGCCGGCTTCGGGAGGTGGCTTGTCTATACCCTCATCTTCCTGATTGTTGCAGTGCTCACATTCAATTATTTCAATCATTATGCCAAGGACCACCCCAAGAATGAGATCGAGGAGATATTCGAGGGGGGGATCAGGAAGTATCTGGAGCAGTTCAAGTAGTTTCCGTCCGGAAAGGGTTCTTTTCCGCCCATGCGGCGTCAATCATCGAGCTTGCTTGTGACTTCGGCCGTTGGCCTCACCCTTCGGGCGCCTTCGCGGTCCAATTTAGCAAGCTAAATTGTGCGGCGTACCGATGTACGCCTCCGCGCAATCCCTTGATTTCCTTGCCTG
>JBEKFJ010000172.1:0-6296 GCA_050013355.1 Oryzomonas sp. | reverse complement strand
ATTATACCTGCCCCTGGTGTGGGCGCCGATCAGGACGTTTTCCAGGACGGTCAGCTCATTGAACAGGCGGATGTTCTGAAAGGTGCGGCCGATCCCTCCGCCTGCGATGACGTACGGCGGCAGCCCGGCAATGCTTTTGCCGTTGAAGCTGATGCCCCCCTCGGTGGGGGGATAGATGCCGGTGATCAGGTTGAAGATGGTGCTCTTGCCCGCCCCGTTGGGGCCGATCAGGGCCAGTATCTCGCCCTTCTCGACCTCGAGGTTGACACCGTTCACCGCCACCAGGCCTCCGAAACGGATGGTGGCTTTATCGAGCTTGAGCAGTGCCGTCACGGTTTCTCCTCCTGGTTGCGGGCCGCGCCGTGCGGCCTTACCCCCAGCTTGCGCAGCACCAGGGCGGTGAGGTTGACGCCGCCCAGGAGCCCGTTGGGCCGGAAGACCATCAGAAAGACCAGAAGCGCCCCGTAGACCAGCATGCGGTACTGGGACATGAAGCGCAGGAATTCGGGCGCCGCGGAAAGGATCGAGGCGCCGAAGACCGCGCCGGGAATGCTCCCCAGCCCGCCCAGCACGATCATGCTGAGCATGTCGACGGACTTGAGAAAGCCGAAGTCGGAAGGGTTGATGTAGCCCAGGAAATGGGCATAGAGGCAGCCGCCGACCCCGGCCATAAAGGCGCTGACCGCAAAGGACTGCACCTTGTAGCGGGCGATGTTGATGCCCATGGATTCCGCCGCGATCTCGTCGTCGCGGATCGCTTTGAGCGCCCGGCCGAAGCGGGAATTCTGGATAAAGGCCGAGGCGATGATGGTCAAAATGACGACGATCAGCACGATCACCGGCATGGGTAATGCCGTGTGCGGGGTGGGGACGGTCAGGCCCAGGGCCTTGTTGGTAATCTCCAGGTTGAGGAAGACCACCTTGACGATCTCGGCAAAACCGAGGGTGCAGATGGCCAGGTAATCGCCGGTCAGCCGCAGGATCGGCCAGCCGATCAGGGCGGCCACGGCAGAGGTTATGAGGCCGCTCACAAGGAGGTTGAGATAGAACGGGGTGCCGGTCTTGATGGTCAGGAGCGCGCCCGTGAAGGCGCCGACGCTCATGAAGGCGGCATGCCCCAGGGAAAGCTGGCCGGTAAGGCCGGTGATGATGTTGAGGCCCAGCGCCAGGGTGATGCCGATGCCGATGTTGACCATGATCTGCAGGAAATAGGGATCGATGGAGTTGACAAGGCCCTGCAGCATGTTCAGACCTTCTTCAGGATCTTGCGGCCCAGGAGGCCGGTGGGCCTGACCAGCAGCACCAGGACGAGAATGGTGAAGGCAATGGCGTCGCGGTAGGAGGAATAGCCGATGGCGACCCCGAATACCTCGGTCACGCCCAACAAAAGGCCACCCAGCATGGCGCCCGGTATGGAGCCGATGCCCCCCAGGACGGCGGCGGCAAACGCTTTCAGGCCGGCCATCAGGCCCATATTGAAGGAGACGGCGTTGAACAGCATTCCCACCAGTACGCCCCCGGCGGCCGCCAGGGCCGAACCGAGGGCAAAGGTGAAGGATATCACGAAATTGACGTTGACCCCCATCAGGGCCGCGGTATTGTAGTCTTCGGAGGTGGCCCGCATGGCCTTGCCGATCTTGGTCTTCTGAACGATGAACTCAAGGCTGATCATCAGTGCTGCCGAAACGCCGATGATCAGGAGTTGCAGGGTCGATATGTCCGCGTTCCCGATATGGATCTGCTGCGAATGAAAGGCCTGGTCCGGGAAGCCCTTGGCGTTTGCGCCGAAGACCATCAAGGCCAGCGAGGAGAGGAAGATGGAAACCCCGATGGCCGAAATGAGCGCCGAGAGCCGGGACGACCTGCGCAGGGGCCGGTAGGCGATGAATTCGATTACGACCCCCAGGACCATGCAAAAGATCATGGCGCAGGCCATGGCGACAAAGATGTTGAGCTTGAAGACCCCCACCATCAAAAGGCCGACGAAAGCCCCTACCATGAAGATCTCGCCGTGGGCGAAGTTTATCAGGGCGATGATGCCGTACACCATGGTGTAGCCCAGGGCGATCAGGGCGTAGGTGGAGCCGAGCGCAATACCGTTGATGAGTTGTTGCAGGAACATGCCGGTCACCCGTCGATAGGTTGAAAAAGTATCTGAAAAAAGGCGACTTTACGACAAAAAGCACTGCTTATTAACATAGTAAACACTATGTCTGCAAGCGAATTGTTTGACCAATTAATTTTCGGGTCTATAACCCAAAGAAAGGTTGGGACCAATTCCCCCCTTTGACAAAGGACCCTCTGGGGCCTAAAGGGGGTTAGGGAGGATTTGCTTCAGCCGGTGGTGGGGGCGCTCCTAGGGTGGCTGGTGCTGGGAGAGCATCTGTCGTTGTCGTTCTTTGCCGGGGGCGGGGTAATCCTCCTGGCGGTGCTGATCGTTTCCTATCGTCGGGCCTGACGGCACTTAAACGCTTTTGGTGCAGCGCGGGGGAAACGGCCTGCCGCTCCCCCCGCGTTCCACCAGGCCATTGTTGCAACGGTTATACCTGCACCACTTCTGTGACGCCGGGCACCTTTTCCTTCATGGCCCGCTCGATACCCATCTTGAGGGTCATGGTGGACATGGGGCAACTGCCGCAGGCGCCTTTCAGGCGGACCTTCACGATGCCGTCGTCGGTCACCTCGACCAGCTCCACGTCGCCGCCGTCCGCCTGCAGGCCGGGGCGCACCATTTCAAGCACCTTTTCGACTTCCTCTCTCATCACGAATCTCCTTTTGGTATGTTTTACAGCCCGGTGTTTCTCCGCTCACGCGGTATCATATCAGCGCAACGGCAGCCCCGGTTCGGTCAGATGCTCCGGCTTCATCACCGCCTCCAGTTCCGCCTCAGGCATCAGGCCGCGTTCCAGGACGATCTGACGGATGGATGCGCCGGTCGCGACCGATTCCTTGGCCACATCGGCCGCTGCGTTGTAGCCGATGTACGGCGCCAGCACCGTCACCAGCCCCAGCGAATCCTCCAGGTAGCGGCGGCAGCGTTCCGCGTTGGCCTGTATCCCCAGTATGCACGATTCGGTGAATTTTCGCACGCCGTTTGTGAGCAGTTCCATGGCGAACAGCACATTGTAGGCGATCAGCGGCATCATCACGTTCAACTCCAACTGTCCGGCCTGGGTCGCCAGCATGACCGCCTGGTCGCAACCGATCACCTGATAGCAGACCATATTGGTCATCTCGGCCATGGAGGGGTTGATCTTGCCCGGCATGATCGAGGACCCGGGCTGGACCGCCGGCAGGCGGATCTCGTCCAATCCCGTGCGCGGGCCGGACGAGAGCAGGCGCAGGTCGTTGGCGATGCGGCCGATGGTGACCGCCGCTCCCCGCAGTGCAGAAGAAAGATCCAGGAAAGGCTCCATGTTCTGCATGGCCTCGAACAGGTTGGCGCTTGCAGCGACCGGAAAACCGGTGTCAGCGGCCAACTCCTCCACGATCCGCTTGATGTAGTCCGGCTCGGCGTTCAGGCCGGTGCCTACGGCGGTGCCGCCGATCCCCAATTCCAAGAGCGCCGGAAGGCATCCCTCCAACCCCTCGCGGCTCCGGCGAATGGCCGCGGCATAGGCGCCGAACTCCTGCCCCAGGCGGATCGGCACCGCATCCTGCAGATGGGTGCGTCCGGATTTCAGGATCGGATCAAACTCGCGGGCCTTGTCGGCTAACGCCTTCTCCAACCCCTCAAGGACCTCCAGCAGCGGGTCGAGCATCTTGAGCGAGGCCAGGCGGATGGCGGTGGGGATCACGTCGTTGGTGGACTGGGCCATGTTGACGTGGTCGTTGGGGTGCAGGGTGGAGAAGTCGCCCCGCTGCCGGCCCAGAAGCTCCAGTGCCCGGTTGGCCAGGACCTCGTTGATGTTCATGTTGTGGGAGGTGCCGGCCCCCGCCTGGAAGGGATCGACCACGAATTGTGCGTCGAATGTACCTGCCAGCGCCTCGTCCGCCGCCGCCACGATGGCGGTGCCGATGTCGGCGGGGAGCCTGCCGCCGGCCATGTTGGCCTTGGCCGCTGCCTTCTTGATGGTCACCGTGGCCCACACAAAGGCGGGATGGGGTTTCAGGCCGGAGATGGGGAAGTTGCGCACCGCCCGTGCCGTCTGGGCGCCGTAATAGGCCTCGGCCGGGACTTCCATCTCGCCGAGGGTGTCTTTTTCGATTCGCGTGGTCATAACATACCCCCCATTTTTACATAACTCATCATCTTCATTTTACCACGGAGGAGGCACGGGTTGAGATGAAACTTTCCGTGAAAAGCCCTCAGGGGCACAGTATCAGGGTTGCTTTTCGAACTTGATGGCAGTGCCTCTGACGCTGGTACAGGTATAGGAAAAGATGTTATAGATGGGGAGGAAACCATAGAGACTGCTGGTAACGGCTACATTCAGCAAGGCGTCGCCCCTGCTGTTCTCCAGGGCCTCGTCCACGGCGGTGGAGAACGCGGAGTTGCCGAGGGGAACCGCTCCCAGTATGAAGAAACGGCACGCTTCACCTTCGGCGGTGCCGAGTTCCTTGTACGGTTGGCCGTTCCTCAGTAAGGCGCCGGGGTCAGCCATGTTTTTGGTAACCATGCCAACAGTGCCCACGGAGGTGCACCCGGCACAGAGCATCATGATCGGCAGTACGGCCCACAACCTCTTCATCTGCACTCCCCTCCCCATGAAACTAGACAGTTTCCATCCGGAAACTCCGGATGAGAAACGAGCAGTTTCCGATTCGGAAAGGAGGGCTTTTTCGTCCAGGCAAGGAAATCAAGGGATTGCGCGGAGGCGTACATCGGTACGCCGCACAAGCAAGCCCGAAGATTGACGCCGCATGGGCGGAAAAGAACCCTTTCCGGACGGAAACTAGGCGATTAGGATCCTGGCAAACCTGCGCTTGCCGATCTGGACGACGTACTCGCCGGGGGCGGCAAGTTCCAGGTTGGCGTCGCTGACCTTCTCGTTGTTCAGCTTGACACCCCCCTGATCGATGGATCGCCTCCCCTCGCCGTTGGACTTGGTCAGGCCGGCCTCGGTCATTGCCCTAGCCAACAGGATCGGGCCGTCGGCCGGGGAGTAGCTGACCTGGGGCATCTCGTCCGGGATCTCGTTTTCCTTGAAGCGTTTGACGAACGTTTCCTCTGCGGCCTCGCCGGCTCCGGCACCGTGAAAACGGGAGACGAGCTCGCGGCCCAGCGCCTTCTTGGCCGCCATGGGGTGGACGGAATGGTCCTTCAGCCCGGCCCTCAGCCTGTCCAGTTCGGCCAGCGGCATGTCCGAGAGCAGCTCGTAATAGCGCAGCATCAGGTCGTCTGAGACGGACATGACCTTGCCGAAGATCTCGTCGGCCGGTTCGCTGATGCCGATGTAGTTGCCCAGGGATTTGGACATCTTGTTGACCCCGTCCAGCCCTTCCAGAAGCGGCATGGTCAGGATGCACTGGGGCGACTGGCCCCACTCGCGCTGCAGTTCGCGTCCCATCAGCAGGTTGAACTTCTGGTCGGTGCCGCCCAGCTCCACGTCCGATTGGAGCGCCACCGAGTCGTAGCCTTGGATCAGGGGGTAGAGGAACTCGTGGATGCTGATCGGCTGCTGGCTGGTGAAGCGTTTGTGGAAGTCGTCCCGCTCCAGCATGCGGGCCACGGTATACTTGGAGGCCAGTCCGATCATGCCGCCGGCGTCCAGCTTGTTGAGCCATTCGGAGTTGAAGACCACCTTGGTCCTGGCCGGGTCGAGGATCTTGAAGACCTGTTCCTTGTAGGTCTCGGCGTTTTTGAGCACATCCTCACGGGTCAGCACCTTGCGGGTCTCTGATTTGCCGGTAGGGTCGCCGATCATACCGGTGAAGTCGCCGATCAGGAAGTTGACCTCGTGACCCAATCGCTGGAACTGGCGCAGCTTGTGGATCAACACGGTATGGCCCAGGTGGAGGTCCGGTGCGGTCGGGTCAAAGCCGGCCTTGATCTTCAGGGGGACACCGGTTTTGAGGGACTTCGCCAGCTTCTCCTCCAACTCCTTCTCGATCAGGATCTCAACGGCACCGCGTTTGATGACGGCCATCTGTTCTGCTACGGACATATTCCTAACTCCTGGGAAAGATAGAATTCTAGAATCTTTTGAATCTGCCACAGAGACACGGAGACACAGAGGAACACAGATAAAAACAAAACAATGTCTGTTTTTTATATTGTTTTGAATGATATTGGCTATAAAGGCCCCCCGCCCCTTGGGGGTGGGGGTTTGGGGGTGGGGGAAATTGCCATATGT
>JBEKFJ010000171.1:0-6319 GCA_050013355.1 Oryzomonas sp. | reverse complement strand
CCCTGAAACCGTCAGCCCCTCACTATTCGCTTTTCACTTTTCACCATTCACGATCTTCTTTGAGATGTCTGCTTACAGTTCATCCCGTTCAATGGGCAGCGTCACGGTGACCGTGGTCCCTGTGTCAGGATCGCTTGCGATGCGGATCTCGCCGTGGTGCTGCTCGATGATCTGGCGCGTGATGGCCAGCCCCAGGCCGGTGCCGCGTTCCTTGGTGGTATAGAACGGCTCGAAGATCTTCTCCAGGTTTTCGGCCGGGATACCGCAGCCGCTGTCGCTGAATACCATGCGGACATGCATGGGGTCAACCGCTTCTGACCGGATCGTGAGGGTGCCGCCGTCCGGCATGGCGCCGCCTGCGTTCAGGATCAGGTTGATGGCCACCTGGCGCATCTGGTCGCCGTCAAGGTGGACCTTGGGCAGGTCGGGAGCAAATTCGGTCCTGATGGTCACCCCGCGCATATCGGTGTGGTTGGCGGCGAAATCCGCGATCTGCGCCAGGAGCTCGTTCAGGTTAAGCGGCTCCAGGCTCGGCCGGGGCGTTCGGGCGTAGGAAAGCAGGTCCTGGACGATCTTCTTGCAGCGTTTGCTTTCGCGTTTGATCTCGTGGATGTACTTGTAGTTCGGGTCGTCCTCGGTCATCTTGCCTTCCAGAAAGCCGGCATAGCCAAGGATCACGCCCAGGGGGTTGTTGATCTCATGGGCCACTCCCGATGAAAGGATACCCAGGGAGGCCATCTTGCCGTGCTGGGCAAGGCTGGCCTCCATTTCCCTGTTGCGACGTATTATGTCTGTCATGCGGTTGAATACCCCGGCCATCTCGGCCAGTTCGTCCTGCCCTTCAACCACCATCCTTTCCTCAAGGTTTCCCTTTTTAACGCGCCGAATGACATCGATCATGTGGGTGATGGGGCTGGTGATGATGGTGGAGACTCGGAAGACCAGGGCCACTGCGAACATGCCAACCAGCAGGCTGAGGAGAATCATGCTGATCAGGATGCGGTCCTTGATCTTGTTGGCCTCACGGTAGAATTCATCCTCATATGACCCGACCGCCACGATCCAGTCCCAGGGTTTGAAATACTCATAACGCACGATCTTCATGCGCGGTTTGCTGTTATTGGCATTCTTCCAGGGATAGCGGATCCAGCCGTTCTTTTTCTCGCACATCTCGCGAATGAAAGGGAAACCGTTGGAATCGCGGGCGTCGAAAAAGTTCCTCCCCTCCGAGTCTGGATGGATGGTAAAGGTACCCTTGCTGTCCATGCAGAAGATGTAGCCGGTGGAGCCCACCTTCTTGTCCTTGATCTTTTCCTTCAGTTCGGCAAAGGATCTACGCTCAAAGGCCGCTTCGTCGTAGGTCTCCTCCAGATAACCGCCTGTGGCGATGATCCAGTCCCATTCCCGGAAGTAGCGGTAGGCGACGATCTTCTTGCGTGGATATTTGTCGCCCAGGACGGCATTCCGCCAGGGGTAGATGATAAAGAGCACTTGACCCGGTTTCGATTTTTTGGCGGTTTCGCACATCTCTCGGATGAAGTAGCGCCCGTTTTCATCCTTTTCATTGTAGATGTTCTCGCCTTCGCGGGCGATGTGCACCTTCAGGTCGCCACGGCTGGTCATGGCATAGATGTAGCCGGTCTCGCCCACGTTGACCTTTTTCAGCGCATCGCGAGCCTCCCGCTCGGCGGCGGACAGACTCAACCGGCCCTGTCTGAACTGCTTGTGTTCGGATTCGACCAGGTTATAGGAGAGATTGGTGAGGGTAGCCAGTTCTCTGTTGAAGTTCTTGATCTTGTCCTGTTTGTAGACCTGGAACTGCTGGTAATGGGAATTGAGCAGATCAATGGTAAATGCGGTAATGTGCTGCAGGTCATCCTTGCTGGTCTGGGTAACCCCCAGGTAGGCTTGGTGGTTGGCGATATAGCCGATAACCCCGGCAACGATGAAGATCGGGCAGATCACCAGCGGCAGCACCAAAGCCAACAGTTTCCAACGCAGCCGGAGTTTGCTGAGAAATCCCGTCATCATGCCCTCAAAAATGTATACAGTATCCTACTTCATGATATACTCGAATGCCACCGGTAAATCAAGCGGTGATGCGTGAGATGCCATGTTGCCCATTCGTGCTGCTTGTGTAAAATAATCCGACAAGGATTATTGATAACTTTACAAATTTGCAGAATCAGGGAGGGCCACCAGGGACCGGCTCAGGACTTGCTCTGACCATTTCCAGCTTGATACCGGTTTAAAAATCTGCTAGATACTTTATTCATAATACGTTTTGCTGCCGACATTATCCAATGAAAACGGAGACCTCGAATCATGGCTGTAATGTGCTGTGTATACGAGGTTTTTTTTGTAAATACCCATTACCTGGCCGTACGGGTTTTCTGTTCTCATTAAGGATCAATTCTTGCATTTATTACCGGTGTTTCAACTGTTCTACCTGCTGCCGGCAGATAGGGTGCTGGGGATCGACGGTCGCACGTCCATAGCATGGGCGTTTCTCGGGGCAGGCGTGGGTTGTGCCCGGACGTTGCTTGCTTTCCGTTTTCCGGTGTTTGACCATTTTAGACCGCAATAAGGCGGAATCGGCTTCGACACGGGTAACAGTTGTTAGATGCGAGGGTCGGCAATCGCGACCGTTTTCAAGGGGCTAATAACATTATGAATGAGAACTTTTTTCAGACGGTATTTGAGCAGGCATCGGAGGGGATTGTCCTGATCGATAGCGCCAGCAGGTACCTGCTGCAGGCCAATAACGCTTTCGCAGAACTGGTCAGGTATCCCGAAGAGTTCCTGTTTTCCATGACCTTCAATGATTTTATCGATCTTTCTCCGGTGGGGATCGAGAGGCTCTATGATCACGTCCTTACCAGGAAAGAACAGTATATAGGCGAGATGAAATGCCGGAGGTCGGATGGTTCCCTGATCGACGTGGAACTGAGACTCAACCTGCTTCATTACGGGGGAAAAGAACTTTTCTGCGCCTTTATCCGCGACGTCACCATGTACCGGAACGTGGAAAAAGGTTTCCTGGAAACGGGCGGAAGGTTCCGGCAGGCGGTCTTTTCCGCACCGCTTCCCATCATGATTCATGCCGAGGATGGCACCGTGGTGATGATCAACAGCGAATGGACAAAGCGAACCGG
The DNA here is from genome assembly GCA_050013355.1 of Oryzomonas sp. Taxonomy (GTDB): domain Bacteria; phylum Desulfobacterota; class Desulfuromonadia; order Geobacterales; family Pseudopelobacteraceae; genus Oryzomonas. The sequence goes on along the minus strand of JBEKFJ010000171.1, from coordinate 3,164 downwards.
CTATGCCTTCAGAGACACCCCCACGATCGATGCCTGGGTGAAGAAGTCCTTTGGCGCCGAGAGCGCTTCGATGTTCGAAAAATTCGGTTTCTTGTATAAGACCAAGGCCCCATGCACGTATGACGATCTGCCGATGACCACTAGCAGCGGCGAGAAGCTTGTATGGAATTTTTGCTCGGCCCCTGCAGGCTCGCTTCCCGATGAGCGTCGCCTTTTCATCACCATGGCCATGGACGTTACCGCTCATAAGCGTGTCGAAAACGATCTCAAGGCGTCGCTTCATGAAAAGGAGACGATGCTGCGGGAAGTCCACCACCGGGCGCGGAACAATATGCAGGTCATAATGAGCCTGCTCAACCTGCAGTCGAGGTATATAAGCAATCCCGAAACCCAGGAATTTTTCAAGGAAAGCCAGGAAAGAGTCAGGGCCATGGTGCTTATCCATGAGATGCTGTGCAACTCCGACAACCAGGCACGGATCGATTTCAACGAATACGGGCGGAACCTGGTGGGCGGCCTCATAAGCGCCTACAACCCAAACCAGAGCAATCTTCAGGTGGAAATGCGCATCAGCAGGCTGTTTGTCAGCCTCGAAACTGCCGTACCATGCGGTCTTATTATCCACGAACTGGTTTCCAACAGCCTGAAACACGGATTCCCGGACGTCCGGAGCGGGACGATCTCCATCGATTTCGACCGCGACGAGGCGGGCTTGTACACACTTGTGGTAGGTGACAACGGTATCGGCCTTCCCAACGGGCTCGACAGGGAGAAGCCGGGTACGCTCGGTCTGAGCCTGATCAACACATTGACGAAACAACTCCAGGGGGTCGTTGAATTCACCGGCACCTCCGGAACCGTGTGTAAAATATCTTTCAGAGGATAGGTTCAGGGGTTACGAGAATGTCCGGTAAGGTGAAAATTCTGGTCGTTGAGGATGATGCCGTTGTCGCGGAAGACCTCGGGCAGACATTGATCGGGATGGGATATGACGTCCCTGCCGTAGTCTGTTCCGGAGAGCATGTCCTCGAAACGACGGAGGAGAAACAGCCGGATCTCATCCTGATGGATATTTCACTCGGCAGAGGCGACGACGGTATCAAGGCCGCAGAAAAGTTCCGCGCCCGTTTTGACGACATACCGGTGATCTATCTCTCCTCCCATGCAGATGACGCTACGTTCCAACGCTTGCTCCTAACCGGTCCCTTTGCCTTTCTTTTGAAACCGTTTGACTCCTTGCGCCTTCGCCAGACCATAGAAATAGCACTCGCCAAGCATACGGCCGAAAAACGGTTGAAGGAGAGCGGCGATCACTTCCGCACTATTTACGATGTAAGCGGCAGCGCAATGATAATCGTTGAAAAAGACGGCACCGTTGCCATGGTCAACGAAGAATTCGAACATCTGTCCGGCTATACGAAAGGGGAGGTCGAATGCCGGAAAGAGTGGTCCGACTTCTTTGTGATGGAGCAATTCGCAGCCAAAGAAATCCAGCAATGCCTGAAAGGAACGGCCGGGGGAGCGGCCTTGCCGGATAACATCTCCCTGTTTATCGGCAACAACCAATCTACGAGGTATGTCTGCACCAAGATTAAAAAAGTACCCGGCACGGAGCGGTGCATTGTATCGATGATCGACATAACCGAGATCAAACGGGCCGAAGAAGAAATTCGCATCCTCAATGCCGAATTGATCAAGGTGAACACGCTCCTTAAACAGGAGATTGCCGAACGCAGAAATTCGGAAAAGCAACTCAAACATCAGGCGAATCACGATTCCCTGACCGGCCTCCCCAATCGGGAGTTGCTCTTTGACCGCCTGAAGCAGGCCCTGGCCTTCGAAGACCGGCATAACAACCTTCTGGCCCTGATGATCCTCGACCTGGACAACTTTAAGACGATCAACGACACACTCGGCCATGTTGTCGGGGACGTTCTTCTGAAGGACGTCGCCAAACGGCTCCAGCAGTGCATGCGCCAATACGATACGGTCGCCAGGCTCGGCGGCGACGAATTCGTCATCGTTGTCAACGAGATGCCGGACATCCACGACATCGTCAAATTTGCCGAAAAGGTGCTGGAGTTATTTCAGCGGCCCTTCTATATCCTTGACCAGCCAACCCACGTAACGGCCAGCATGGGAATTTCCATCTATCCGCTCCAGAGCACCACGGTCGAGGGATTGTTGAAGACGGCCGACATGGCCATGTACCAGGCCAAGGGGGAAGGGAAGAACTCGTTCCAGTTCTTCACCGAATCGATGAACCTCAAGAGCGACGAACGGGCCGTTATGAAAAAGCGGCTGCGCTCTGCACTGGAACGCGAAGAATTTCTGCCCCACTACCAGCCGCGCATCGATTCCACAACCGGGAAGATTACCGGGATGGAGGCGCTGATGCGCTGGCAGCCACGGGGGGCTCCCCTGGCCTTTCCCGCGGAGTTTTTCCCCATGCTTGAAGAGAGCGGCCTGATCGTACCGGCCGGCGAATGGATGCTCGATAAGGTGTGCCGTCAGAATAAGGCGTGGCAGGAGAGGGGAATGGAACCGCTCCGTGTGGCGGTGAACACGTCGGCGCGGCAGTTTCACCAGGACGACTTCACGGAAAAGGTCTCCCTGGCCCTTGCAAGCACCCGGCTCGCTCCGCATTACCTCGAAATCGAGCTTCCGGAAAAGGTCATCATGGACAATATTACCGAAAGCGTGCGCAAGCTGGGAGAATTGAGGGAGATCGGCGTCAAGATATCCATCGACAACTTCGGCACAGGCTATTCATCCCTCAGTTACTTGAACCGGCTCCCCATTGATGTGTTGCAGATCGATAAATCACTGGTCAACAGCATCACCTGCGATCACGGCGAAGCAACGGTTGTTTCCGCAATCATAACCATGGGGCACAGTCTGGGCAAGAAGCTCGTTGCCGAAGGTGTCGAGTCGGAGGATCAATACCTGTTCCTCGCACGGCAGCACTGCGAGGAGATGCAGGGGCACTATTTCAGCAGGCCGCTGCCACCGGACGACTTTGAAAAACTGGTGCGGCTGTTTCCCGTTCCGCCGTGAGATGGCCAAGACATAAAAAGCTATCTCTCTCAAAGCTCACGAAGGCACGGAGAAAATCGGTAAGGCTGACATCCGCCGCAGAGACACGGAGATACACAGAGTAAAGC
>JBEKFJ010000170.1:0-6362 GCA_050013355.1 Oryzomonas sp. | reverse complement strand
CAAAGGCGTTTTCCCCCAGGGTCGAGGTCATGTGCACCCAGTAGACCTGCAAGGCTGCGGCGACAAAGGGGAGCTCGTGGGGAGGGGCTGCGTTCGGATCCCCCGCCAGTATCCCGTCCGCCATCTCCTCCAGCCGGTTTTCATCGACAGACTTCAGGCCGGCGACGGTCTGGCGCGCAGCCTCCGGCAGGTCGGCCTCGCTCATCCGGAGCAGGATCAGCGCCAGCGCGGCCCGCCAGGCCGGGTTCCGGGGCCAGGACCGGGTGTCCAGGAGCGGCATGCCGTACTCGTGGCAGAGCACCCGTTCCCTGGCATCGGGCGGGGGCAGGGGGGGGAACCGGTCCAGGGCCTCCTGCTGCGCATCGGCCAAGAGCGCCAGAAAGTCCAGGTACTTCCCCAGGGAATGGCCGGGGGAAAGGAACCGGAAGCGATCGGCGCGTCGCGTGAACAGGTCGTGCCCGGCGAGGGAGAGGAAACGGATCTCTCCGAGCGGGGCTTCGGACGGGGCTTCGATCGGGCCCGGATCCAGGATGCGGTCTTCGGTGTTCATTTGCGTCCTCCCGTTATCTCCCGGAACCATGCCGGGTGATGCTGTTTCGCCCAGGCGCGCCTGACCTTGCCGTACAGCATGGCGCCGATACTCTCCTTGGTCCAGATGGCCAGGTAGATGTGGCCGATGATCAGGGCGATCATCCCCGCCCCCGCGGCCGCATGCACGACGGCGGCGAAGCGGATCAGGGCAACCGGGAACAGGAACGAGAAATAGGCGCGCCACATGACGACGCCGGACAGGACGAGCAGCGTCATGCAGGCCACCAGCAGCCAGAACAGGAGCTTCTGGCCGCCGTTCAGCTTGCCCGCCTCCGGCATGTTCCGGTCATCGCCACCCAGCATCTCGCGGGAATGGGCCAGCCACTCCCAGTCGGCCACCGTCATGATACACTCCTTCCGGAACCTGAAGAACATGCTGCCGAAGAAGAGAATCAGCGCCACTCCGATGAAGGGGTGGAGGATGCGCGTCCAGACGCCGCCGCCGAAGAATTGGCTCAGGGGAAAGAAGAGCGGATGGAACAGCACCAGGCCGGACAGCGCCAGGAGGATGAAGGTCAGCGCCACCAGCCAGTGGTTGACCCGCTCGGGGGCCGTATAACGGTCTAATTTCTCAGGATCTCGTATCATCCTTGAACTCCTTCTCGATCTCATCCGAGACCTCGTTGGGACCCTTGGTCACGTAGTGGAAAAAGGCTCCGGCGGCGAGCGCGCCAAGGGCCAGGGAGGCCAGCGGCTTGGTGGCCCCCTTCCAGATCTCGACCATCGGCCCGATGGTGGGCTCCTTGGGGAGGCCGTTGTAGATCTCGGGCTTGTCGGCATGGTGCAGCACGTAGATCACGTGGGTGCCGTCCACCCCCTGGGGGTTGTAGATCCCCGCCTTGGCGAACCCCCGTTTTCTGAGGTCAACGATGCGTTCCTCGACGTGGTGGAGCATGTCGTCCTTGCTGCCGAACACGATGGCGCCGGTGGGGCAGGTCTTGACGCAGGCAGGCTCCAGCCCCACCACCACCCGGTCGGAGCAGAGGGTGCACTTGTAGACCTTGCTGTCCTTGCTCGATAGACGGGGGATGTTGAACGGGCAGCCGGCGATGCAGTAGCCGCAGCCGATGCAGTTCTCCTCCTGGAAATCCACGATACCGCAGCTGTACTGGACGATGGCGCCGGGCGCCGGGCAGGCCTTGAGGCAGCCCGGATTCCCGCAGTGCATGCAGCCGTCCTTACGGATCAGCCACTCCAGTTTCCCCGGTTCAATCTCCACCTCGGCATAGCGCATCACGGTCCAGGAGTTTTCGGTCAGGTCCGGCGGATTGTCGAGCACGCCGTGGCAGGTGCCTATGACGTCGCGGGTGTCGTTCCACTCCATGCACGCCACCTGGCAGGCCTTGCAGCCGATGCACTTGGTGACGTCGATCAGCTTGGCCACCTCCATGGTTTGGCGCTGGTCCGGCGGGGTGGTGGTGGTGGCGGAACGGCGGGTGATGTCAAGCGATTGCAGTGCCATGATCCACCTCCTATGCCTTCTCGATGTTGACGAGGAACGACTTGAACTCCGGCGTCTGGGTGTTCGCGTCCCCCACGAAGGGGGTCAGGATGTTGGCCAGGTAGCCGATCTTGGCCTGGCCCTTGAAGCCCCAGTGGAACGGTATGCCAATGTGGTGGACGGTCTTGCCGTTCACCGTGAGGGGCCTGATGCGCTTGGTCACTACAGCCACCGCCTTGATGAAGCCCCGTTTGGACCACACCTTGACCCGGTCGCCGGCCTTGATCCCCTTCTCTTTGGCCAACTCCTCGCCGATCTCCACGAACTGCTCCGGCTGCATGATGGCCGACAGCCTGGTGTGCTTGGTCCAGAAATGGAAGTGCTCGGTGAGCCGGTAGGTGGTGGCGGCGTAGGGGAACTCCTTCCCCTTGCCGAAGGCCTCCAGGTCGCCCTTGAACACCCGCGCCGCCGGATTGCTGATCACCTTGGGGTGCAGGGGATTGGTGTCAATGGGGGTCTCGAAGGGCTCGTAGTGCTCGGGGAACGGTCCCTCCGCCATCTTGTCCAGCGCAAAGAGACGCCCCACCCCTTCCGGGACCATGATGAAGGGGTTCATATCCTCGCCCGGCGCCGAATCCGGCTTGAAGTCGGGCACGTCGGCCCCCGTCCACTTGCTGCCGTCCCAGTACACCAGCTTGCGTTTCGGGTCCCACGGTTTGCCGGCCGGGTCGCAGGAGGCGCGGTTGTACAGGACGCGCCTGTTGGCCGGCCAGGCAAAGGCCCAGTTGAGGGTGTTGCCCAGGCCCGAGGGGTCGGAGTTGTCCCGCCGCGCCATCATGTTCCCCTTCTCCGTCCAGGCCCCTGAGTACAGCCAGCAGCCGCAGGCAGTGGAGCCGTCGTCCCTGAGCTGGGCAAAGCCGTCCAGTTGCTGCCCCTTTTTCAGGATAACCTTTGTCGGATCTTTGGGATCGATAAGGTCGGCCAGGGCCTTGCCGTTGTACTCCATGGCCAACTCCTCGGGCGCCGGCGTGTGGGGGATCTTGTAGTCCCAGGCAAGGTTCAGGATCGCGTCGGGGAAGGCGCCCCCCTCCTTTTGGTACAGCTCCCGCAGCTTGAGGAAGATGCCGGCGATGATGTCGGCGTCTGGCTTGGCGTCACCCGGCGGGTTGGCGCCTTTGTAGTGCCATTGAAGCCAGCGCCCGCTGTTGGTGAGGGAGCCGTTCTCCTCGGCGAAGCAGGTGGAGGGGAGGCGGATCACCTCGGTCTGGATCGCGGCCGGATCCACGTCGTTGTATTCGCCGTGGTTCTCCCAGAAGCACGAGGTCTCCGTGGCCAGAGGGTCGATCACCACCAAGTACTTCAGACTGGACAGGGCCTTGCTCAGCTTAGCCTTGTTGGGGAACGCGGCCAGGGGGTTGAAGCCCTGGCAGAAGTAGCCGTTCAATTTGCCATGGAACATCAGCTCGAAGACCTGGAGCACGTCATACACCTTATCCAGCTTGGGCAGCCAGTCAAAGCACCAGTTGTTTTCCTTGGCCGCCTTGTCGCCGAACCAGGACTTCATCAGGCTGACGTGGAACTTGGCGTAGTTCTGCCAGTAGGACATCTGGCCGGGGCGCAGCGGCTTGAGGGCCCGCTTGCCGATGTAGGCCAGGTAGTCGGTCTCGTTTTCGTGGGGCAGGGTGAGGTAGCCCGGCAGGAGGTCGGAAAGGAGTCCCAGGTCGGTAAGCCCCTGGATGTTGGAATGGCCCCGCAGGGCGTTCACCCCGCCTCCCGCCATGCCCACGTTGCCCAACAGGAGTTGCACCATGGCCGCGGTGCGGATCATCTGCGAACCCACCGAGTGCTGGGTCCACCCTAGGGCGTACATGAAGGTGGTGGTGCGGTCGGGCGCCGAGGTGGTGGCGATGGTCTCGCACACCTTGAGGAAGCTCTCCTTGGGCGTGCCGCAGATATTGCTCACCGCCTCCGGCGTGTAGCGGGAGTAGTGTTGCCTGAGCAGTTGAAGCACGCAGCGGGGGTGCTGCATGGTCTCGTCCACTTTGGCAAAACCGTCCGGCCCGATCTCGTAGGACCAGGTGGCTTTGTCGTACTTACGCCCCGGTTCGTCGTAGCCCGAGAACAGGCCCTCGTCGAATTTGTACCCCTCGTTGACGATGAAGGTGGCGTTGGTGTAAGCCTTGACGTATTCGTGCTGGATCTTGTCATGGGAGAGCAGGTAGTTGATCACCCCGCCCAGGAAGGCGATGTCCGTGCCGGTGCGCAGCGGCGCGTAGAAGTCGGCCACCGACGCCGAGCGGGTGAAGCGGGGGTCCACCACGATGAACGTGGCGTGGTTGTGGGCCTTGGCCTCGGTCACCCATTTGAAGCCGCAGGGGTGTGCCTCGGCGGCGTTGCCCCCCATGACGATGATGACGTTGGCGTTCTTGATATCTACCCAGTGGTTGGTCATTGCACCGCGACCGAATGTGGGGGCCAAACTGGCCACCGTTGGTCCGTGTCAGACCCGGGCCTGGTTGTCGAATGCCAGGATGCCCAGGTTGCGGATGACCTTCTGGGTGATGTAGCCGGATTCGTTGCTGGAGGCCGAGGCCGCCAGGAAGCCGGTGGTGAGCCAGCGGTTGACCGTGGCGCCGGCGGCGTTCTTGGCGACGAAATTCTTGTCGCGGTCATCCTTCATCAGCCTGGCCACCCGCGTGAACGCCTCGTCCCAGGGGATGCGCTTCCACTCGTTTGAACCGGGGGCGCGATATTCCGGGTACTTGAGCCGGCTCGGGCTGTGGATGAAGTCCACCAGCCCCGCGCCCTTCGGGCAGAGGGTGCCGCGGTTCACCGGATGGTCCGGGTCTCCCTCGATATGGAAGATCGCCGGTTCGGCGTTTTTCGCCCGGTCCCCCAGGCTGTGCATGATCAGGCCGCAGCTCACCGAGCAATAGGGGCAGGTGTTGCGGGTCTCGCTGCTGCGGGCCAGCTTGAACTCGCGCACCTCGGCCAGCGCATCCACGGGCGAAAATCCCAAGAGGGCAATGCTGGAACCCCCCAATCCCCCGGCGGAAATCTTGAAAAACTGTCGTCGCGTAACTTGCATGGTTGCCCCTCCTTGGTTCGTTGCCCGTCCGGTTCATGCATTTCCGGCGTCCCCGGTTTCCGTGGCACCCGGCTGGCGTTGGTTCGAAGCCGACGGCCGGGAACTGGTTTCACTACGGCTTATCTGCGATTCTATCGCTGCTTCATGAAATATCAACCTGACGGCGAAAAAAATTCCCCGTGAAGGAAGATCGGACATGATAGCGCAAGCAACATTCAAGTATTTGGAGAGTCCCTTTAGGCCTTTAGGCCCTCTGGGTCCTCTGGGTCCTAAAGGGCCGGGGGTGGTAGCCATCCTCAGTTCACAGAACTGGCCTTTTCCTCCTCCCTTACCCTGTGGCCTAGAGGGGCCCCCGCTGTGGGAGGACCCTCTGGGGCCTAAAGGAATTATATGCGTTACTTTATGTGTTATACTGGACACGAGATGGGATCGGGATAGGCGCCCATGAGCCGGTCATCCCGAATGCCGTGCCTGCGGCGGTGCCGCCCGCAGCAAACGAAGAGTTGCATTTACTATTATAAGCATTATAACTATAATATTTATTATGCTATGAAATGCCATGAAACATTACCCATGCAAAAGCGAATGCCAATCACAAGGAGAGGATCATGAAAGACGAAAAACCGAAACCCGACACAATGAAACCTGCTGAAGAACAGGCAATGGACAAGGGCGCCGCAGCGAAGAAAAAGAAAAAGAATAAAAAGGTCGATGAAGTGGCAGCGGCACCCAAGGTTAAAAAAGCAAAGCCCGAAAAAAGCGACAAGAAGGTAGTCGAGCCGAAGGCCCCCAAGGCCGAGAAAACACTGAAGGCCGAGAAAACACTGAAGGCTGAGAAAGCACTGAAGGCTGAGAAAGCACTGAAGGCTGACAAAGCACAGAAGGCTGACAAAGCACAGAAGGCCCCAAAGGACGACAAACTGACCAAGTTCCTCGTGAGCATGAAGAAGTCGGTGCGCAAGAGCGTTAAAAAAGAGGCTGCCGAGGCTGGCGTCAGCATGAATGAATACATCGTCCTGGCGGTAGAGGAAAAGCTGGGCAAGAATCCTCCCGAGAGCGTCAAGGTGCCACTCAAGAAGCCCTGACTTTCAACGCACCGGTCTCCATGGTGTGCAAAATGAAGCGGGGGGGCTGTAGTGGGCAGATCCCCGTTTTTGCGGTAAAATTGCAGGTGGGGATCGGGATGGCAGCGGGCAGCCCTTTTTCGAGGGTTCGGATGGTGGGAGGTCGGGTGCACAGCAA
>JBEKFJ010000169.1:0-9467 GCA_050013355.1 Oryzomonas sp. | reverse complement strand
GATGTTCCTGATGCGGCCGGTTTCGTAAAACAGGTAAAAATCATTGATGAAATTGGCCTTGCCCGAGCCCATGTGGGTGCAGTCGAAGGTCATGAACAGGTTGTGGTCACGGATAAACTCGATCATCCGATGGGTGCCGGACAGTATGTGAGGATTGATCTTCATCCTGCCGACCCACGGCATGTTCTCCAAGGTGACGGCTACCTGGCCGTCCATCCCCACGTCCTTCTGAAAATCGATCACGCTGTAGAGCCAGCGCCAATAGGCGATCTCGAACCCCATCCACGACGGTGGATGAAAATTCACCAGCGGAATGCCGCATTCCGCCGCCAGGGCCACGCTCCGTCGAAGCGAATCCGCCGGCCCACCCCAGCCGTCCAGCGGCATGAAGGGCGCATGCATGGAGTGGATTACCGTTATCCGCTGCAGGGATCTGATCAGCCTGACCGGATTGATCTTCTGGAATTCCGGACTAATGATCAGTTCGACACCGTCAAAGCCGGCCGCCGCCGCGAGCTCGAAGACCCGCGGAAGCGGAAGCGTGAAGAGACTGCCTGTGGAGAGGGAGATCAACACGGAGTCTACTCTTCTGTACCGCTATGGACGACGCTCACCCGACGCTGGACATTGTTGATGGTTTCCAGCGCTTCCCTGAGCATCCGGCGCTTCTCTTCGTCCAGGGCCGTGACGTCAAGATACAGGGCCGCCGCGCGGTTGCGGGACGGAAACAACTCACGTTCCCGCAGCAGGCGCAGTTCGTTCAGGATATGCCAGGATTGCAGCAATCGCTCGGCAGTATCCACATCCAATACCCCGCGCCCGAGCAGTGCCCGGATGCGCAGGGGAATATCGACGGCATCGACCCGGTTGATCAGAACCAGTGCGGAGACCGCAGCCGAGAGCGGCAGGAGGGCATGCTCGAACAGCCTGAACAGCCCGCGGTGCGGACCGCTCCTCTCCAGGCGCCACCCACCCATGATGCCGAGGCCGTTGGACAGTCTCCCTAAACGGGTGACAAGATCGCCCAGTGCCCGACGGCTCTGCTGGAGTTGCGACAGCACCAGCGCCCTGAATTCTTCCCCCACCACGCCGGTCGGATGAAGGGGCTCATGATCGGCCAACCTGAGCAGCTCGACCAATTCCCTCTGCTTACCCCGCGCCAAGCCCTGTTCCAGGCGTCGGCCCCACTCCGGCAGGCTGCCCCGCCAGGGGGAGTTCAGGGGGGAAATCTCGCCATCGACCTGCAGGCCGCACGCCTCAAAGCCCTCTTGAAGCACGCCGCAATAGCGGGAGACCGCTTCCATCTCCCCGTCGGCGGTTTGCCCGGAGACCAGCGCCAATTGCAACGGACAGAAGGGCGAGAACTCCCGGCGTCCGGTCGGCCCCATTGCCACGAGCGCCATGTCGGGCAGTTGTTCCCCGGACCACCCGAGCCGTTGAAGTGCATAACGGTTCAGTGAGCCGGTCAACTCTCGCAAAAAGAGCGAGCTGAGATGATAAAAGGCGACGGCGGAACCATAGCAGCCGAAATGGTCGTAGAGTTCGGCATAGAAGGCGCTGCAAAGCTCCCCGAGGCGGGACGGGTCCGCGCTTGCCGCCGTCTGGGCGACGATCCCCTCCAGCCGCGCCACACGCTCGTCGTTTTCGGCGGCAAGCGCCTCAAGGGCGTGGCAGGTTTCGCCGAACAGCGCCTCCGCCTCCTCGGAACGACAGAGGGCGCTCCGTTTCAGAAGCGCCTGGCGAAAGGCGGCGCCAAACTCTCCGGCAGCCCGCCAGGCGCTGATATCACTCCCCTTTGCCGTGGCCAGAACCGCCATTATTCCTCCGCGGTATCGTGTACGTTGCGGGCCAGAAAGCGCCTGATCTCTTCGCCCGGCGGAGGCGTCATGAGCGAAACCGCCACCATGACCAGAACGACCGTAGGCGCGCCGATGAAGGCCGACGACATGGCGGGCGGCAACACGGAGAGAAACGGCAGTGCCCCTGCCATAAACGGGGCAAAGGTCATCACTACCCCGGCCAGCATCCCGCTGATGACCCCGGCGGCATTGGCCCTGTCCCACCAGATCCCCAGCAGGAAGGCCGGAAAGATGGTGTTGCCGGCCAGGGCAAAGGCCAGGGCCGCGATCTCGGCGATCATGCCCCACGGCCTGAGGGCCAGAGCCATTATGATCACTGCAAGGGCCAGGAAAAAGCCCTTGGCTGCGTAGACCTTGTCCGTCTCGCTGGCATTAGGCCTGATCAGCCGGGGATAGATATCATAGGAGAATGAGGCCGAACCGGTCAGAAGCAGTCCCGCCACCGTGGAAAAGGCGGCGCTCATCCCGCCGGCAGCCAACAGGCCGATGCACCACAACGGCAGGCCGCTGTAGCGCGCGGCGGAAAGAACCGCCATATCCGCCACCATCGGGTCGGCACTGTCCGGCACGATGCCGCCGCGCGCCTCGAACAACCGGGCCAGGACGCCATAGGCCGGCGCCGACCAGTAGATCAGGGCAATGAAGAACAGTCCCCACACTACCCCCCAGCGGGCATCGCGGATAGCAGGGACCATGTAGAATCGGGAAAGCACGTGGGGCAGGCCGGCCGTGCCGAACATGAGGGTAAAACAGAGTGCCAGCCATTGAAAGGGCGACACCGTGGCGAACGGCTCCGACCAGGCAAAACCGAATTGTTGCTGCAGATCGCGGATGGCGGCACCGTAACCGAACTGGGGGAGTATCCAGAAATATCCCAGCTTGCGGGCCATGAGCATCAGCGGCAGGATAAAGGCGGTAATCAGCACGAAGAATTGCAGTTTCTGATTCCGCGCCACCCCGAGGGCGCCGGACACGACCACGAACCCCACCACTAGGGCGGCGCCGACGATCACCGCCGGGGTGTAGGCGATCCCGAACAGCCATGAGACGATTAGGGCGATGCCGCGGAACTGGGCGACACCGTAGATGACAGTGATACCGATGGCGATGATCGCCGCCAGGGTGCGGGCAGCCTCGGAGCCATAGCGGAAGCCGACGAAATCCGGAGCGGTGTACTTGCCGAAGCGCCGGATCTGGGTGGCCATCAGCACCAGGAGCAACACGTAGCCGCCGGTCCAACCGACCACGAAGGCCATGGCATAGTACCCCTTGAGGTAGAACATGCCCGCCAGCCCCAGAAAGCTGGCGGCGCTCATCCAGTTGCTGGCGATGGCTGCGCCGATGCCGATCCGCCCTGTATAGCCGCCGGCAACGCCGTATTCGGTGGCCTGCCTGCTGCTGGTGCGCAGTCCGGAAGCAATGAACAGGACAAACATCCCGATTACGATGGCCAGGGGCAGAAACTGTACCTCGGGTTCGGTCATCTAATCCTCCTCCCGGCCTGAACGGATGCGGAAACGCAGGGAAGCGTCCAAGCGGCTTGTCGCATGACGGTCCATCCAGATGTTGAAAAGCACGCAGAGAATGATGAACCAGAGCGGCAACAACTGGCCGGTCAGCCAGAAATGGATCGGCAGGTTGAAAAAGGTCATCTCGTTGAGCAACAGCTCGGAATAGTTGATTTCCAGAAGGTAGACAAATACCTGGATGCCGACGATGGCGGCAAACCAGCCCGCCAGAACCAGCCGGATGACCCGGACCTCTCCACGCATGGCGGTTCCGCGCGGCCTGAAAAAACTGATCTCCCTGTCCGTCCTGGATTCCTCCATGGTATTACCCCCGTTTCAACGCGCCCCGCTAGTGTCCCGTGCGGTTAGTCGTGGGAAGAAATTCCTTTGCTATTTTGGCTGATGCCAAGGCGCGGCGACGTAGGTGTAGCAGGGTCTACATCAAGGAGCCGCAACGACGGCAGCGGTCAAAAGAGCCGGAATTACGAGTACGAACTAACCGCACGGGACACTAGGAAAGCCTGCGGTAGTGAATAAAGTAGATCTGCTTGCCGGCGTCCATGAATTTGAGCATGTACTTGGAAAGCGGATACCCTTCCAAGGCATGCCGATAGGGATCGGGAGAGAGCACATTTGCAAACCCGGCCATACCCGGCATGAACCGGGCCACATCCTCGCCGTAATCAACGAAGTCGGTGGCAAAGTGGAAATCTCCGCCGGGCAGCATGAATTCCGAAAGATAACCGACGAACTCCCCATTGACCAGCCGCCGCTTGCGGTGGCGTTTTTTGGGCCAAGGATCGGGACAGTTGATGACCACCGCCCGCAACGAACGGCGCGGGATGAAGCGTTCCATGAAGGAACGTGCCTCGGCACGGACGACCCGCACGTTGTCCAGTCCGGCCTTATCTACCCGTTTGGAGGTCTTCAGGCACCCCTTGTTGTAGTAATCCACGGCTATGAAATTCCAGTCGGGGTGTTGTTGCGCCATCTGGGCCACGAAATGCCCCGTGCCGCATCCGATCTCCAGCGCCAGGGAATTGCCGTTGGCAAAAATCTCGTTCCAAGCCGGCATGGAAACCAGCGATTCAGCGTCGATAAACCGGGGAGAGGTTATGGGAATAAGCGTCACACTGCCACCTTTTGAGTGTTAAATCGCTACAATTTACCACACTTTTCGACAATTATTCAGCGCTTTTTGCTTTCAGCCGCAAAATTGTTTCCTTCCGGAAAATCCGGATGGAAACAATTTTGTTTTCAATTCGGAATCAAGCAATTTTTCGTCATGGCCAGGAAATCAAGGGATTGCGCGGAGGCGTACATCGGTACGCCGCACAAGCAAGCTCGAAGATTGACGCCGCCATGGCGGAAAAGGGCCGTTTCCGGATGAAAACAAAATAGCCGCTATAACGTAGATCATGCAGCGCTGACCGGCACTTTTCGCCTTAACATTTCCACTTTGCTGTGGTATAGACGTTCAGAAATTGCGCGACATCGGAGAACGCATGGAAATCTTTGGCGGTTTCATGGTAATGATGAGCATTATCGGCTTCTTCCTGGCGGTTATCTGGCTCATCATGCCGTTCGTGGTGTTCGCCATCAAGGGTAAACAGGACCGCATTGTGGAAGTGATGGAGCGTATCGAAAAGCGGCTGGCGGAGATGGATTCCCGGCTGGCGGCACTTCAACAGCAGGTCGGTCGGCCGGCCGCGCCTGAACCTGCTGCCCACGTTTCGGACATCACGCCCCCGGATCAAGTCCGGGCCGACAACCTGCCCGCCTCCTGACCCCTTGCCTGGGCAACCTTTTTACGATACTATCACGCACCAATAAGAATCGGAGGATGTGAAAGATGCCGTTGCTGCATGGCAAAAAAGTAGTAATTTTCGGAGTGGCAAACGAGAAAAGCATTGCCTGGGCCATAGCCCGGGCTTTTCATGAGCAGGGGGCGGAACTGGCCATTACCTACGCCGGCGAGGCAATCGAAAAACGGGTCCGGCCCCTGGCCGAATCGTTGGACGCCGCGGCGATCCTCCCCTGCAACGTCACCAGCGATGACGAGATCAAGGCGGTATTCACGGAACTGGGCAAGCTGTGGGACGGCATCGACATCATTATTCACGCCGTGGCCTTTGCCAACAAGGAAGAATTGAAGGGGACCATCATCAATACCACCCGCGAGGGTTTTTCGACTGCCATGGATATCAGCGTCTATTCCTTACTCGGCATACTGAAAGAGGCCCAGCCGCTTATGCAGGGGCGTAACGGCGCCGCCCTGACCCTCTCATACCACGGCGCCGTGAAGGTATTCCCGAGCTACAACGTCATGGGGGTGGCCAAGGCCGCACTGGAGGCATCAGTACGCTACCTGTCAGAGGCGCTTGGTCCCGAGGGCATCCGCGTCAATGCCATCTCCGCAGGACCCATCCGCACGCTGGCTGCTTCCGGCGTGAACGGCTTCATCCAGATACTCAACCACGTCGAGTCCAAGGCCCCCTTGCGCCGCACCATCACCCAAGAGGACGTGGCCCACTCCGCCCTCTACCTGTGCAGCGATATGGCCAGCGGAGTGACCGGCGAGATACACTACGTGGACGGCGGCTATAACGTGATCGGCCTGTAAGTAACAATGAGGTAAAGGCGGGGATTACCCCTTTTCACCCTTTGCCCGATTTTCCTCGGAGCCTTCCCATCAAAGAACCTTACGGCAATCTCGCAGGACTCAAACAAAGCCAGATCCAGGCGCTGGAACGCCTCTACCGGAGGCGCGTCCCTCCGGCCGAGTTCTGCTCCTCCGAGTTGGCTGCCCGCCTCGTCGAACTCTCCTCCGACATCCGCCGCCAGATCGGTATCCTGGTCAACCGCCAGGGCATGGTGGCATATGTCGTCGTAGGCGATGAAAAGGGGCTGGTCATACCCGAGCTGCGCGACTACCCGCTGGGCAAGCATCCGTTGCGGGGGCTGCGCCTGATACACACCCACCTCAAGAACGAGCCGGTCAGCGAAGACGATATTACTGACCTCTCGCTGCTGCGTCTCGACCTGCTCGTTGCCCCCGCAAAGCAGCAGATCTCCGCCCAGATAGCCCATCTTTCCCCGACCCACGGCGGTCCCTCGGTCGTTACCGGGCTCGCCGCGCCGCTCGACCGCATCGATCTGGACTGCGCCCATTTTATCCCCGAGTTGGAAGCCGACCTGGAACGTACCGCGCGTGCCGCAGCCCATGCAGGAGACGCCGTTGAGCGCGCCATACTGATCTCGGTCACCATTAGCGGGACACGGCAGGAGGCCGAAGATTCCATTGCCGAACTGCGCGAACTGGCCAGGACCGCCAGCATCGAAGCCCTGGACAACTTCATCCAGCGCCCGCGGCACCTCAACCCCCGCTTCCTGATGGGTGAGGGCAAGATGCGCGACGTTGTCATCCGCGCCCTCCAGCGAGGCGCCACCATGCTGGTCTTCGACCAGGAACTGACACCGGCCCAAATCCGTTCCATCTCCGCCATGACCGAACTGAAGGTCATCGACCGCAGCCAGTTGATTCTGGATATCTTTGCCCGCCGGGCCAAAAGCCTGGACGGCAAGGTCCAGGTGGAACTGGCCCAGCTCAAATACCTGCTGCCGCGCCTGACCGGTCGGGGTGTGCAAATGTCGCGGCTGATGGGCGGCATCGGTGGGCGTGGACCGGGCGAGACCAAACTGGAGACCGACCGCCGACGCATCCGTGACCGTATCGCCAGCCTGGAGCGGGAGTTGAAGGAACTCTCCCGGGGCCGCGACCAGCGCCGCCGCCAGCGGGTCAAGGCCGGCATGCCGATCATCTCCATCGTAGGCTATACCAATGCCGGCAAATCCACCCTGCTCAATGCCCTGACCCGGAGCGAGGTCTTTACCGAAGACCTGCTCTTCGCCACCCTGGACACCTCCACCCGCCGCCTGCGTTTCCCCCGCGAACGGGAGGTTATCATCACCGATACGGTCGGCTTCATCCGCTCCCTGCCCAAATCGCTCCTGGGCGCCTTCAAGGCCACCCTGGAAGAGTTGCAGGATGCCGACCTGCTGCTGCATGTGGTGGATGCGGCCAACCCGCGCTTCGAGGACCAGGTCGCCCAGGTGCGGACTATTCTTGCCGAGTTGGGACTGGGGGACAAGCCGGAACTGCTGGTCTTCAACAAGGCCGATATCCTGAATGACCTGAAGAAGAAGGATACGGTGGCTTTCCTCAAGGTACGCCAGATCGCCCGCACCAGTGGCGGACTGACCATATCGGCCCGGGACCGGAAGAGCCTTGGGCCGCTGATCCGGGAGTTGCAGCAGAGGTTCTGGCCGGAAGAGCAGGCCGATCCCGCGGCCACTACTCAAACTGAGCCTTGAATTCCTCCACCGCCTGCCGCAGTGTAGCCACCTCCGCCCGCAGGAGAGCAACCTCCTCTTCAAGCTTCCCGATCCGCTCATTCTCCGCCATCACCCGCTGCCGTGCCGCTTCGGGAGGCATGCCGCCTTCTTCCGCCGCAGGTTCAAGCTCACCGCCAAAAAGCTGGGCGTAGCGGGATTCCTTCCTTCCCGGCTGACGCTGCAGACGCGCCACCAGGGGATGTTCACGCCCCATCAGTTCCCCCAGCACCTCCTCCACCACCGCCAGATCGGCAAAAGGGTGCATCCGCTCCCCCCTGGTACGCAGTTCCCCCACGGTCTGGGGACCGCGCACCATCATCTCGCACACAAGGGCCAGTTCGGCCGGCACCAGCCCCAGCTTTTCAGCCAGGAGATGACGGTACTTGGGCACTCTCCCGCCGTCGGCCGCCACCACCGCCAGTTGCTTGAAGCGCAGGCCATCGAGGGCGCGAACCACCTCCTCCTCTGCCAGGGTCATGATCGGGTCGCGGTTCGATTTCTGGTTGCAGGCATTGGTGAGCGCGTTCAGGGAAAGGGGATAATACTCCGGAGTGGTCATCTCCTTTTCGATCAGGCAACCGAGAACCCGTACCTCCACACCATCCAGCAGATTGTCCATGGGGAACTCCTTTCGCGCATCACTACACCGTAACGTCAAAATCTGCTCTCACAGAGCCCCTTCTTGTATCGCATCGACCGTGGCAAGCCGCACCCCTGCCCGGACCATCTCATCCAGGGCCACGGCCGAGTCGCCCTGCTCCAGGTCCACGCCCGCCACCGCATCCGTCAACACCGTTACCCTAAGGCCGGCCCGCACGGCATCCAGCGCCGATGAGCGCACACAATAGTCGGTGGCCAAGCCGCCGATGTAGATGTGGCGCACTCCCAGCGTTGCAAGGTGCGACGCTAGGGTAGCCCCGTCTTCGAGGACTCCCTCGAAGGCCGAATAGCTGTCGAGATCGGGGTTGGTCCCCTTGGAGACAACCATGGTGCCCGCCGGCAGGTGCAGCCCGGGGTGAAAGTCGGCACCAGGGGTCCCCTGCACGCAGTGTGGCGGCCAGGCGCCGCCGTATTCCCTGAAGTGCCTGGTCACGGCCGGATGCCAGTCTCGGCTGGCAATTACGGGCAAACCGGCTTCCCAAAACCGTTCAGCCGCCCGGTTGAGCGGTTCCACCACCCGGTCGCCGTCCGCCACGCCGAGCACCCCGCCGGGGCAGAAATCGTTCTGCACATCCACGATCAAAAGCCCACTGTCACGTTCCATGGTTATTGTCCTCATAAAAAATGTTGGAAACCTAAAAATAAACATCGAAACTGAAAAACAATGATGGAAACCGCTTTGATTCTGAAATAATCATAACCTGCAAATCGTATTTCGCCAAATAAATGCCCTATTGTTCATGAAAAATAAAGTTGGCAACTAGCACCAACTCTTATTAAATAAGTTACGCCACTTAAATTCAATATCAAAAAAATAAAGTTGACAATGGTGCAAAGGGATCAACAAATGTGAAAATAAAGATAGCAACTGGAATCCCTTTCAAACCTACGGCCAAAATTATATCGGTAATCAATGTCGTGGCATAGCACTTTTGCACCGTTTTCCTCCCCCCTTTTTTCTTTCTCTTCACCTTTCATCGATATCAATACTTCCTCCGAGATTCTCATGTCTTCCCCGCTGTGACAGACGCACAAGAGAAAAAGA
>JBEKFJ010000168.1:0-10684 GCA_050013355.1 Oryzomonas sp. | reverse complement strand
ATGCTCCTTCTGTGCCACGGCGACCAGATCAACCGCGCCGACCGCGGCTACCGCCTGCTGCGGTTCTTGTTGCACAACCGCCTGGTTGGGTCTGCCGTCCGGCATTTCCCGCCATCCCTGGCGCTGAAGGTCAAGCACCGCCTGCAGCGCGCCAGCCGATCCGGCTACCAGGCAAAACAGGAACGCTGGAACTACCGGGAGATCATCCGCGCCTTTGCCCGTTCGGCGCAAAAGCAGGGGTGCGACGGCCTCGTTACCGGCCATTTCCACCTGGCGTTCCGCGAAGAACTGCCCCCCCCACCCTTTACGGTACTTTCCCTGGGCGACTGGATGGAGCAGTTCACCTACGGCGAGATGCTGGATGGGGAATTGCAACTGCGTATCTACCGGCCAAAGCGCCTTCATCCGCCCACAACTTAGCAAGGTTTCTGAAAAACTCAGGTTGTTCAAAAACTGTCAGATCGTCGCACCCGCAGAAAGCCCTGCGGAGGCGTAGCAGGCCTACTCCGCCGAAGCAGCTTTGGCTGCGAAGGCCGGGCGCTACGCCGCACAATTTCACTTGTGAAATTGGACCGCGAAGGCGCCCAAAGGGTGAGGCCGCAGGCCTCAGTCACAAGGCGGTTTTCGAGGACGGCGGCGAGATGGCTGTTTTTCAACAACCTGCTAGCGCCTGAAAAACTCCTCCAGCGCCTGTTCCCCCACTTGGGATGACTTGATCTTCCACCTGTCCTGGTTGATGACCAGCGCCACCAGCGCTATACGCGGCTCATTGGCCGGCGCATATGCGGCAAACCAGGAATAATGCCCCTTGGGATCGGTCCCGTCGATCGACCCGGTCTTGGCGGCGATATCGATCCCGGCCAGCATCGGTCGGCCCCGGCGGTCATGAAAGGCGCGCCGTGACGTGCCCCTGGTAATGGTATTGGAAAGCATCTGAGTGAGAGACGCCGCCGTCTCGGGGGATACGAGCCGGCGCAGTTCGCGGGGTGTATGCTCCTCTTTTTGCCCGCCCGCGGCATCGACAACCATGTCGGTCAAGGTTGGGGCCATCATCCGCCCCTGATTGGCGATGGCCCCCATGATAACCGCCGCGTGCAGGGGCGATATCTTGACCTCATGGTCAAGGCCCGCCCCCATCAACATCAAGGCATGTTCCGACTGGGGTTCGCCGGCCTTGCTCTCCTTGACCGGGACGCCCGGGAGAAGCTGCTGATTGAAGCCGAATCTGCGAACGTACTCCATGATCGACGACTTGCCGGCGATATCGCTGGCTACCCGGCCGTACACCGGATTGATGGATTTGCCCAGGGCATAGCCCACATCCATGCGGTTATTGTTGCCCCTGGGGTTGATATCCCAGTAACGGGGGTTTTCCGAATACGGACCTCCCCGAAACTCGACCACCGTTTCAGGGGTTATCTTTTTATTTTCAAGGGCAGCGGAAGCGGTGATGATCTTGAACAGTGACGCCATCGGATAAAGACCGAAGAAGGCGGACTGTGCCCATTGTGGATCAACGGAAGAATAGGACGTCATGGCCAGGATCCGGCCGGTTGACGGCTCAATGGCCACAAACACCCCGAAGGGCACTTTTTTTTGGGCCATGAAATCGTGGACCCGCTTCTGCAGATCGTCCCGGATGGTGTAGTGAAGGGTATCCCCACCCCCACTGCGGGCCGTGAGCCGCCCATCGGCCGCCACCGCCGTATCGAACAGGCGCACGGCAGCCTCAAAACTGCCGCTTACGAGAGGTTTCGCCGCCTCGGCCGCCCTGACATCGGGAGTGGAGTGGGAATGGAGCCATAGTGTCATCGCCCGCACCGCAGGGGGTGACTTCTGGTACACGACGGCGCAGACCGGCGTCAGCGCCAGCACGATGGCCAGAAACAGGAGGAGATGCTTAAGCTGTTCGCGGCGCTTGCCCACAGGTATGGGCAGCCGCAAACCGTTTCGCTCGCCAGTGTCCTTGATTTTCCTGTTGCTGCGATTGAAGCCGAAAAAGCGGAAGCCGTGAATCTGCTTTTTTCTGGTTAGATGTTTAAGATCCTGCATGGCGGTCCCTGAATTAGATGGTTAGACTATACCGCCAAGAGGCGACCTTTGTCAACGAATGCGGGCAGGTGATGGTTATGGGAGAGCTCGGCACTCAGAACGTGTTTATCCGGTGGATGAATGCCAACAGCAGCCCATAGTGATGATGGTCGAACTTCATGATTATGCGCGGCAGGTCGATCAGGTCCGGCTGATCGGCCTCTTCGGGCATCGCCCCGCAACTGTCGATATGTTCCCCTTCCTGGAGCAATTCGGGAAACTCTTCCTCCAGGGTGTTGATCTGTTCCGGGGAAAGCTCCTTGTTCAGCCGAATGACGAGGCGGTGGTCGATGAAGCGTATGGAGTGGTAGACACGGTAAAAGGTTTCGATGGCCTCGACCGCTTCCCGCTCGTTCTTGGTTATGGCGAACAGGGAAAAATCCTCGCCGGAAATGAAGCCTTTCACCAGCAGGCTCTGCTTGACAAAATCGAAGAACTGCTCCCAGTAACCATCCTCGTCGTCCATAAGGATCAGCGGTTTGGGCGAAGTCTTGCCGGTCTGGATCAGGGTGAAGACCTCCAAGGCCTCGTCCAGCGTGCCGAAACCGCCGGGAAAGACGACAATGGCGTCGGCCTCCTTGACAAAGGCCACCTTGCGGTTGAAGAAGTATTTATAGGTTATAAGGCGGGGATTACGATACATGACCGAATTCGGCTGTTGTTCGAAAGGGAGGCGGATATTCACGGCAAAAGAATTCTCGCTGCCGGCCCCCTCGTTGCCGGCCTGCATGATGCCGGGACCGCCTCCGGTGATGATCATATAGCCGTTATCCGCCAGCATGCGGCTGAAGCGGACGCACTTGCCGTACATCTCCTCATCCGGCCCGGTACGGGCCGAACCGAATATGGTGACCTTTTTCCGGTCGCGATACGGGCCGAAGACCCGGGCCGTGAACCGCATCTCGCGCAATGTGCGGTTGATCAGCTTGAGGTCGGCCAGATAATCCACATCCTGCCCGATCTTGAGGGTTGACAGGATCATCTCTCGGATGATCCCGGCATCATGAATATCGCCTGCCGTCTCGATCAGCCGGCTGATCATCTGGTCGATTTCCTTGTTGGGTCGGGAAAAACTGAGCTCCATTACCATGTCCTTGTTATGGATTCGGGATTTGAGATACGCACCCTACCACAGGTTCAGGCGCAAATCAAACACCGCAAAAAGGGCACGTCCGCCCGACCATGGCGCTCAACAAGCACCTTGCATTCAGGTAAGACGTATAGTAGTATTTCTTTTCTTTTTCTGCCGCCGCTAGGAAAACCAATCTATTCAAGGAGTATTTCGGCCATGCTGGACTTCATGCGCAAGAAGAAGGAATCGATCATCATCAAAATTGTGTTCGTCGTCATCGTGCTTTCTTTCATCGGCACCATGTTCCTGGTATGGGGCAAAGGGAGCGAGGGCATCGGCGGACGCGGCGGTTACGCGGCCAAGGTGAACGGCACCAGGATAACGCTGGAGGAATACCAGAACGCCTATCAGCGCGTCCGTAATATCTACCAGCAGATATACGGCCAATCCATCACTCCCGAGATGGAAAAAATGCTGGGACTGAAAAAGGTGGCCCTGGAGAGCCTGATCGACAACTTCCTGATCGCCAGGGAAGCGAAGTCAATGGGGATCAAGGTATCCAAGGAGGAAGTGGCCAATTCTATTGAAGCCATGCCCGCCTTTCAAAAAGAGGGAAAGTTCGATTTCGACCTGTACCAGCAACTCTTAAGAAGCAGCCGTCTGACCCCCAAGGACTTCGAGGAGGGGCAAAAACGCGACCTGCTGCTTTCCAAGGCCCGTCAGGCCATCAAGGATAAGGCCGCGGTCAGCGACGACGAGGCCCTGGCCCGGTACAAAAAGGAAAACGACAAGATCGAACTGGAGTATGTGTCATACGCGCCGAGCGAGGTGATCGCCGAGGTGAAACCGACCGATGCCGAACTCAACGACTATCTGCAGAAAAACCCGAACGAGTTCAAGACGCCTGAGAAAGTAGCTCTTGCCTACATCATGCTCGATCCGGCTTCCCAGGCGGCAAAGCTGACGGTTTCCGAGGAGGAGATCCAGACCTTCTACCAGAAAAACATCGACCGCTGGCAGGGCAAAGACGGCATCCTGCCCCAAGAATGCCAAGTCCGGCGACCTGAACCTGATCGCCGGGCAACTGGGTCTCAAGGTGCAGGAGACGCCGCTGTTCGAAGCCAATGCCCCGGCCGCCGCCCTGGCGGGTGAGACGGCTGTCATCAAAAAGGCCTTTGAACTCAAGGAGGGCGAACTGGGTGGACCGGTCGAGACCGCCAAGGGCATTTACATCATCAAGGACAGGGAACGCAAGGCTTCGGTTGTCCCGCCGCTCGCCGGGATCAAGGCGGCCGTGGAACAGAAGGTCAAGGCCGCCAAAGCGGTGGAGCTTGCCAGGAAAAAGGCTGCCGACGCGGCCCGGCAGCTTGCCGCCAAAGGTGCGCTCAAGACCCGGACCACCGGCTCCTTCGGCTTCTCGGATAAGGGCGACGTCCCGGATATCGGCAATGCCCCCGACCTGATGGAGGCGGCCTTCAAGCTGACCGCCGCGGCGCCGGTGGCCAACGAACCGTTCAAGGTGGGCAACCGTTGGTATGCGATACGCCTCAAACAACGCATCGAGGCCCCAAAAACGGAATTCGACACTACCAAGCAGCAGATCAAGCAGAAGCTGCTGCCCAAGAAACAGGAAGAGGCCCTGGCCGCCTGGACTAAGGACCTCAGGGGGAAGGCCAAGATCGAGATCAATCAAGCGCTCATCGCTGAGAAATAGGAGAGATGCCATGTCACAACCCGTTATGCAGACCGATTTCCCCGGCCTGAACCTCATAGCCCGCGGCAAGGTGCGGGACATCTACGACCTGGGGGACGCCCTGTTGTTGGTCACGTCGGACCGTATCTCGGCCTTTGACGTGATCATGAACGAGCCGATCCCTGACAAGGGGTTCGTGCTGACGCAGATATCCGCCTTCTGGTTCCGCCAGATGGAGGACATCGTCAAAAATCACATCATCTCCACCGATGCGGCCGATTACCCGGCAGCGTGCCGCCCCTACGCCGATGTGCTGGCGGGGCGCTCCATGCTGGTAAAAAAGGCCAAACCGCTGCCGGCGGAGTGCATCGTGCGCGGCTATGTCTCCGGTTCCGGCTGGAAAGACTATAAGGCCAACTGCTCAATCTGCGGCATCAAGCTCCCGGCCGGGCTCCTGGAGTCGGACCAGTTGCCGGAACCGATCTTCACCCCTTCCACCAAAGCCGAACTGGGCACCCATGACGAAAACATCTCCTTTGAACGGATGGCTGCCATCTGTGGGCGCGAACTCGCCGAGCAAGCTCGCGACTATACGATAAGGATATACACCAGGGCTCGTGACCTGGCCGCCCGGAAGGGGATCATCATTGCCGACACCAAGTTCGAATTCGGGGTCCATGAGGGAGAGTTGATCATCATCGACGAATGCATGACCCCCGACTCCAGCCGATTCTGGCCCAAGGACCTTTACAAGCCTGGCGGAGCGCAACCCAGCTTTGACAAACAGTTCCTGCGGGATTACCTGGAGACCCTCGATTGGGGCAAAACAGCCCCTGCGCCGCCTCTGCCGGCGGAGATCGTCGAGAAGACCGCCGAGAAATACCGTGAGGCGCTCTTCCGCATCACCGGCATCCGCGTATAACGCATAAGCGGTTTAGCCACAGAGCCACCGATACACTGAGAAAATCAAAACCTGCCATGGAGGCACAGAGACACAGAGAAAACCAGGAGTAACGTAAGAAAACAAAGATTCTTGATGATGCTTTTACCGAAAAATAGTTCTTTGCTTTTCTCTGTGGACCTCTGTGCCTCTGTGGCAGATGTCAGCCTGCCTCTCTGTGGCTCTGTGGCAAATGTTTTTCCGGGATTATTTTCAAACACGCCCAAAGAGGGCGGGCCGATCGGTCCGCCCTCTTTTTTGTTTACAAATCTTAACGCAATCGTTGTGGAAATTTTACCAAATTGCGCTATGCTAGCATCTCATGGGAAGTGATAACGCAAACAGCGGGGAGAACGCGATATGAAACTGGATGAGATCAGGAAAATAGCGAAACAGCACCATATCAAGACCGCTAAGATGAAAAAGGCCGAACTGGTACGCGCCATCCAGCAGGCCGAGGGAAACGAACTGTGCTTCGATTCCGGCAAAGCCGCCGCGTGCGGTCAGGAAAAGTGCCTCTGGCGTGAGGATTGCGACTGAGAGCAAGGTTCGAACTGGATATCCGGGATGGAAGGGGAAGCGCCGCCCTGAAAGCAATCGCCCCGCCTGAATTATGGCGACGCGTGAGCCCGCAGGTAGGCGCCCAGTTCCCCATCAACCTTGGCGATGTGGTTGATCAGCCACTTGAGCAGCATGTTGTTGGTTTCGGTCACATGATGGAGTGCCACCCCATCGGCCTTGATCTCGTCCTGTAGCGTCTTGAGCCTGGCAATGAACCCCTCATGCTCTCTTTTGTGGGCGGCATATCCGGGATAGTTGCGGTTTCTCTGGATGTCTTCCTCGTCGCTGAAATGTCTGACCACATAGTCATCGAGAAACCCCAAAAGCTTCTGTAACTCCCCCGTTCCCTTGCCCGCCTCGCAGGCCTTGAGCAGGCTGTCGAAGCGGGACAACAACTCCTTGTGCTGACGGTCGATCTCCGGTACGCCGATTGCCAGCGACTCTCTCCACGCGATCCCCATGCTGCATACCCCTCTTTGGCGTATTAAATTCGGCTTATTTTTTGGATTTATTTTTACCCTTTTCCTCATGTTTTTGCAACACCGCCGCCATCCGCCCCAGATGGGCGTCCACCAGGTGGTACAGCGTTCCCTTGGGAAACGTCCCGTTCCCGGCGCGCGTCCCGGCGGCCATGCCGGTCAGGATCTCGATCCCCTGCTCGATGGTTTCCACGCTCCAGATGTGGAACCGGCCGCCTGCGACCGCCGCCACCACGTCGTCATGCAACATCAGGTGCCGTTCATTGGCCTTGGGGATCATGACCCCCTGTTGCCCGGTCAGCCCCTTGGACTTGCAGACGGCAAAGAAGCCTTCAATCTTGTAGTTGACCCCGCCGATCGGCTGGATGATGCCGCGCTGGTTTACGCTCCCGGTCACCGCGATCCCCTGCCTGATGGGAACGCCGGACAGAGCCGACAGAAGGGCGTACAGTTCGGTGGAGGAGGCGCTGTCTCCCTCGACGCCGTCGTAGGACTGTTCGAAGCAGATGGAAGCGGATAATGACAAGGGGTGCTTGACGGCAAAGGTCCCTCCCAGGTATCCGGTCAGGATCATGACCCCCTTGTCGTGGATCGGCCCGGAGAGCTTGACCTCGCGCTCGATGTTGACCATGCCGGCCTGGCCGGTGTAGACCCGGGCAGTAATGCGCGAGGGTCGGCCGAAGGTGTGGTCTCCGAGGGAGATCACCGACAGTCCGTTGATCTGGCCGGCCACCTTGCCGTCCGTATCCACCATGATGGTACCGTCGTCATACAGCTCCTGCAGGCGTTCTTCGATGCGGTTGACCCGGTAGAGCTTCTCTTCGGCGGCCCGCTGCACATCAAAGCCGCTGACGATGGCATGGCCGTCCTTTTGAGCCCAGAAGCCGGCCTCGCGGATAAAATCGGCGATTTCCATAAACTGGGAGGAGAGCTTTTCCTGATCCTCCACCATGCGGGAGGTGTACTCCAGCAGGCGGGCAACCCCGCTACGGTCGAAATGCAACAGTTTTTCGCACCGGCAGTGGGTAGCCACAAACAGGGCATAGTCCCGCATGATCTCCGGCGTACGG
Organism: Oryzomonas sp.; assembly: GCA_050013355.1. Taxonomy (GTDB): domain Bacteria; phylum Desulfobacterota; class Desulfuromonadia; order Geobacterales; family Pseudopelobacteraceae; genus Oryzomonas. The sequence goes on along the minus strand of JBEKFJ010000168.1, from coordinate 2,778 downwards.
GCGACACGGTTGTCAAACTCGGCCTTGACCTTGAAGAATTTGCGGTAATCAGGGTCCAGGTGGAACAGCAGGTAGTAGATCCAGGGGGAGCCGACCAGGATGATCTTGGCCTGGAGCGGGACCGGCTCCGGCTTGAGCGACACCATGGTCATGAAACGGTACTGTTCCAGCACATCCTCGATCCTGATCTCGCCGGTCCGGATGCAGCGTTTGAGTGCGTCCCACACAAAGGGGTTGACCAGCACCTCGCGGGCATCGATCACCAGGTAGCCGCCGTTGGCGCGGTGCAGCGCCCCGGACCTGATCATGGTGAAATCGGTCACCGCCACGCCGCCGTATTGCATAACATGCTCGATGCGGCCAAAGAGATTGTTGTAGGTGGGGTTCGACTCGAAGATGACCGGCGCGCCCTTGACCTCCCGGTTGTCCACCAGCACGTTGATCTCGTAGCGCTCAAAGGTAGGTTCCTGGCGCGGCATCTTCAGCCCCGGGATCTGGGACTGGGGCGCCTGGGGCTTGAAATCCTCCAGATTATTGAGGATATCCTCCTGCACCGACTCCAGGTAGGACAGCACCTTGGGGAACTCGCCATACTTCTGGCGCAGCGGGTCGAGACGATGCCCCAGGCACGACAAGCCCAGATCCCGGTCGGCCTGGGAGAGCGCGTCCTTGGTCGCCTTTTCGCTCTCGCGCACCTGGCGCAGAACCTCGTTCAACCTCTCTGTCAGCCCCTTGCCGTCCTTCTCCAGTTTTTCGCGCTTTTTCTGGGGCAGCGCCTCGTACTCCTCCTGGGTGTAGTTGCGCCCCTCCTTCTGGGGTACGACTACCAGCCCGGAGACCGTTCTCTGCAGGGTAAAGCCGCGTTTCCCGCACTCCTTCTCGAGCGCCTGGAACAGTTCGCTGTTGGTGGCCTGATAGGTTTCCAGGACCTCCGTACGGCGGTTCTCGTACTCCCGGCTTTCCAGAGCCTTGGGGATATCCTCCTTGAATGCCTCGATCAACTCCTGCATGTCCGCGGCCAGCCCACCCCCTTTGCCGGCCGGCAGCGACAGGGATACCGCTGCATCGTGATCCTTGAAATTATGGACATACAGCCAGTCGCAGGGCTGTGGTTCGTCCACTGTCCGTTTCCTGAGGATGCTGCGGATGGTCGAGGCCCGGCCGGTGCCGGTTTCGCCCGAGATGTAGAGGTTGAAGCCGGTGCCCTGCATGTCGAGCCCAAACTCGATCGAACGCAGGGCCCGCTCCTGGCCGATGGCGTCTTCCAAGTCGGGGAGTTCTTCGGTGGTCTCGAAATCGAAGGCATCGGGATCGCACTTCCAGCGGAGTTTTTCAGCAGATATGAGCATTTTGGTGAAAGGCATCGGGCGCTCCTAATTTAATAGGTTGTTGAAAAACAGCCATCTCGCCGCCGTCCTCGAAAACCCCTTGTGCGGCGTAGCGCCCGGCCTTCGCAGCCAAAGCTGCTTCGGCGGAGTAGGCCTGATACGCCTCCTGCGGGGCTATTCTACGGGTGCGACGATCTGACTATTTTTGAACAACCTGAGTTATTCAGCAACCTGTTAATGGTTAACCATGGGAGGCCAGAAGCGGAACCGGATGTTCCAGGGTACGGCGCAACTCGGCCAGGAACCTGGCTGCATAGGCGCCGTCCACCACGCGGTGGTCGCTCGACAGGGTGGCCCGCATGGTGGGGGCCACGGCAAGCTGCCCATTTCTGACCACGGGCCGCTCCGCCACCGCGCCCACCGCCAGGATGGCGACCTGTCCCGGCACGATCAGGGCGTCGAATTCGTCCACCCCATACATACCCAGATTGGAGATGGAGAAACCGCCGCCCGACATCTCATCGGAGGTCAGCCGGCCGCTTCTGGCCTTGTCTGCCAGGCGGGCTGCCTCACGTTCGACCTCCGCTGCCGCCAGGCGCGAGCAATCCCTGACCACCGGCATCAAAAGACCGTCAGGGAGTGCCACGGCAAAACTGATGTTGACCGGTCCGCCGGCATCGCCGCCCCGGCCCGCCATGAGCAGCGGAAAACCTTTGAGGGCAACGCCGCAGGCCTTGATCAGCAGGGCGTGATAGCCGACCTGCCCGTCGCTTCCTTTCAGTTCGCTGACCACCTCACGGCAAGCCTCCATCCCCACCTCCACCGTGGCGGTGAAATAGGGGATCTCCTGCCAGGATCGGGTGACCGTGGCGGCAATGGCCTGACGCATGGTGCTCGACGCCGGCTGGCCGGCAGGCGGAGCGGCATCCTGCGGACCAACCGGGGCAGGAGCCGAATCCGCGGCCGGAATGGGCGCTCCCTGCGGGTTGGGCGCTGCCGTCTCTTGTGTGGCCGGAACCGCCAGGTCCTCCTGGAGAATCCTCCCCTCCGGGCCGCTGCCGCGCACCTGGGAGAGGTCGATGCCTATCTCCCGCGCCATGCGGCGCACCAGGGGTGACGCTTTTTCGTGATCGGCCCCGTCATGCCCCGCCGGCGGCGAGGGAGCCGGCGCTACAGGTTGCGGGGCCGCCGCCTGAGCCGTCGGTGCAGACGGCTCAGGCGGAGAGGGCACTGCGGCTACCGCAGCCGTTTGGGGAGGCGCCTCGGCTTCGGCCGCCAGTTCGCCCGGTTCTCCGATCAGCCCGAGCACCGTGCCGACCGGGACGTTTTCACCCCCCTTTGCCATGGTCTTGAGCAGGACACCCGAGGCAAATGCCTCCAGCTCCATGACCGCCTTGTCGGTTTCCACTTCGGCGACCACATCGCCGCGCTCGACCCGATCCCCGACATT
>JBEKFJ010000167.1:0-6531 GCA_050013355.1 Oryzomonas sp. | reverse complement strand
GCAATTGAATCCATCCGCGACATATCGAACATGAAGAGGCTCGAGCAATCACTGGACCAGGGGAAAAAAGATCTCGAGGACAAAGCCCGACAACTCGAGGAGGTCAATACCGCATTCAGGGTGCTACTCAAAAACAGAGAAGACGACCAGAAGAAGATCGAAAACCATATTCAGTCAAATTTAAAGCAATTGGTCTTTCCATACCTGGATAGAGTGAAAAAAGGCAGACTGGATCAAGATCAACAAGCCTATCTGGAGATCGTCGAGTCCTCTTTGCGACAGATATTATCTCCTTTTATCACAAGTATGAAATCGGCTTTCAATGTCCTCAGCCCCACGGAAATTCAGATTGCCCATCTCATCATGGAAGGAAAAAGCGGCAAGGAAATCGCATCCTTGCTGGGTGTAGCCTACAAGACGGTTGAAACTCACCGTTATAATCTCCGTATCAAACTCGGTATCAAAAACGAGAAAATAAACCTTCGATCCTGTCTCATGTCAATTAAATAGGAACTCTTAGCCGTTCTAAGTGGTCAATACGGGTTTTTCCAGTGTCAACCCCCGCCAGAAATCTGTCGATATCGATTTTACCAAGTGCTGTTCACGTATCGTAGGTACATGGATAACCAGGGTGTTGAGCATGTTCAGGAGGCTGATGCCTATGAAATGACAGGCTGCTGGTACTTCTGGCGAAGTGCATACATGTAGTAAAGGATCGGCACCACGAATACGGTCAGGGCGGTGGACACGACCGTTCCGAAGATCAGGGAGATAGCGAGGCCGCCGAACACAGGGTCGGTGACCATAATGGCTGATCCCAGCACGATGGCCAGCGTCGTCAACAGAATAGGGCGTAACCGTACCGCGCCAGCCTCCCGAACCGCTTCCTCCAGCGGCATTCCCTGACGCTGATTGTCCTGAATGAAGTCGATAATCAGAAGGGAACCACGGATGACCACACCGGACAAGGCGATGATGCCTATCATTGAGGTGGCCGAGAAGTCTGCGCTTGTGATCCAGTGGCCCGGGAGTATGCCAATGATCCCTAGAGGCACAGGAGCCAAGGCGATCATCGGAATGACAAATGAACGATAGTAGGCGACCAGCACCAGGAAAATCACTGTGAGGGCGGCCCCCAACGCCTCGGTCATGTCGCGATAGCTATCAAGCGTCAGCCGCATTTCGCCACCCCACAGCAATTCATAGCCATTGATGACATTGGGAACTTGAGGTGTGAGAGTCAGATTGCCGGTTCGCAACGGACGACCGTCAGGAGCCTTCATGCCGTCGAGGCGGTGGTTGAGATCGAGCACGGCATAAAGCGGCACTGAAGAGCCGAGTTCGGCGCCGACAAAAGTGACGCGCTCGTCGTCCTTGTGCCGGATGGGACGATCGGCCTTTCCCTGAACCACCTTGACCAATTCCGACAAAGGCACTTTCTGTCCCTGAGCGTTGTCAACATATGTGCGGTCCAGGCGCGTTGGATCGACTTCGTGACTGCGGGGAACAAAAGCGCGGACATCTACCGGATTTACCTCATCGGCAAGATGGGCGCGGCTGACCACGGTGCCGCCGTAGACCAGACGCAGAGTCTGGGCAATCCGGGCTACGGAGACGTTTGACAGAGCCGCCTTTTCCTTGTCGGGAATGATCTGATGCTCCACCACATCGACCGGCTCGCTGTCCGACAGATCAACCGTATCGTAGGTGTCGGCAAAGGCGTGAGATACCTGCGCCGACAGGGTCCTCAACCCGTCAAGACCGGGGCCATGAATTTCGGCCAGCACGGTCGCCTGCATCGGTGGTCCAGGCGGATCTTCGACCAGACTGACCTTGGCGCCCGGATAGCGATTGCGAATTTCGTAAATCCTGGGTCGTAATTCACGCACGATTTTAATGGAACTGGCTGAACGCTGGTTCTTGTCGATCAGGTTGACGCGGATTTCACCAACATAGCTTCCCTGATTGTCGGCGGTGCCTTTTTGTAGCGCGTTAACGTCGGCAACCCCAGCCTCTCCGATCCAGGTTTGGTAGTTCAGGACGTTTTTGTCGCGGGCGAGCAGTTGCCCGATCTCACGCGCCAAGCGATCTGTTTGCTCTACAGGGGATGTTTCCGCCATGCCAATGACGATGTTGAATGTATTTTCGTTGTCTTTCGGTAGAAAACCGAGATTAACGCCCAGGAAGGACTGCGGTCCGCCAACCCCTGAAGGACGAATGAATTGCCACGCCCCTTGCAAAATTGAACAAGTCATTAAGAGCAGAATAAAAAGAACAAAGAGGAGACGCGCCTTCGGTTTCTCCTGCAAAGGCCGGATCAAGGGAAGATAGATGCGGCGCAACAGATCGGGATGAGGTGTTGTCGCCGGTTCTTTATTTTTATTGCCGTCAGGTTCCCTGGGACGGCTAATCCACCGGTTGGCCGCCCAAGGAGTCACGATGTAGGCCACCATAAAGGAGGCAGCCATCGCCACCGGGACATTGATTATGACGGGGTGGAAGTAGGCGCCGGGCATGCCCGTCACCAGCAACATCGATACGAACACCGCCATGATGACCAAGGTCGCCAAACTAGTGGCGTTGCCGATTTCATTGGCAGCCTCGATAGTCGTTTCCTGCTTATCCTGTTGATTGGTTTGGTTGTAATGACGGTGGATGTTTTCAATGACAACAATGGCATCGTCTACCAGCAGGCCAAGAGATAGAATGAGAGCAAACAACGTGACACGGTTGATGGTTATGCCGCAAAACAGGTCAGTTGCCCCCGTCACAAACAAGACCAGCGGGGCGGCCAGAGTAACGACCAACGCCTCTTTCCATCCCAGAAACATCATAAGAATGAGGCTGACCGTAACGATCGAGATGGCGAGATGTTCCAACAGCGTATTGACGGCGACGTTGGCTTTCTGGCCATCGTCGCGGGTCACCACCACTTGCACGTCTTGAGGGACGAACTCAGCCTTCATGCTCTCAATGCGGTCGATCACGCTGTTGGTGACAAGAACCGCATTGGAACCCTTCTTTTTCGCGACAGCGATAGTCACGGCAGGCATTTCCGTCAAGCCGAGGCTCTGGAATCTTTTATCTGCGGGGCCGAAGGTAAAACGGCTGAGCTTGTCAATCTCGGTTGGCGGCCCGTCCTTGACGACCGCAACATCTTTCACATAGACCGGACGCCCCTCGTGCAGCACGATGATCTGGTCGCGCACATCATCTGCAGAAGTGAAAAAACCTTTCAACTCAATGGCCTGGGCCGCATTTTTGCGAACAGTTTTCTGAAGCGGCACCGACAGATTGCTGGAATCGAAGGCGGCGGCGACCTGACCGATGGTCAGGCCAAAAGCCTGCAACTGATCCGGATCAAGCTCGATTCTGATTTCCCTGTCATGGCCGCCGCGCACGGTGACGACCGAAACATTGTCCAAACTGTGAAGCCGTTCCGCCATTCTATCGGCCAGACGTCTCAGAGCGTAATCGTCATAGCCGGGCGAAGCCAAGGTAACCGTAACGACAGGAACGTTGTCGGCATCTTCCGATTTGATTTGCGGCATGCCGGCGTCGGCCGGCAACCGCCCTCGGTTCGACAGGATGCTGTTATAGAGCTTGACCAGAGACAGTTCCTTGGATTGGCCGACCTTAAATTGTACCGTAACAATGCCAACGGAGTTCAGGGCGATGGCGTTGGTGTGATCTACGCCGGTCATCTCGCTCAGAATCCCTTCCAGCGGGATGACGACGAGTTCCTCCACTTCTTTGGCCGAAGCGCCGGGGAGCGTCACGGATACCTGAGTGCCGGGCACCAGAATTTGCGGATTTTCCTCGCGCGGGGTCAACAGCATCGCAAGCACGCCAAGTATGACGATGCCTAGGATGAAGACGATGGTTAGTTTCGAGGTGATGAAGGCTCTCGCCAAGCGACCGCCAAGGTTTGGGCGTTGTTCACTCATTCTTTCCATCCTTGTCGTCGGGGAGAATAACAACGCCATCTTTGACGCTTTCATCGACGCGGGAGAGAATCCTTTCGCCTGCCGACAGCCCGGAGGTAACCTCCATCAAGCCATTCCATTCGCGTCCCAAGCGCAGCCAACGGAAATGAGCGACGTTCTTCTCATCTACGACAAAGACACCCTCCAACCCGCCACGCTGAACCAAAACCTGCTTCGGAATCGCGGGAGCCGGGGAACTGCCTAGAACAAACTCGGCCTGGCCGAACATCCCCGGCAGAATTTCGTGTGAAACCGGCAAGGCAACGCCCACCTCGTAACGCCGCGTTACCGGATCGCCCGACGGAATGATGCGATGCACTGCGCCTTTGATTGCATCGCCCTGCAGGGCGTCGATCCGCACACTGGCGGTCATGCCGGGCACTATCCGCCCCACATTGCTTTCGGGAACGAACACTTTCAAAAACAGAACTTGCCGCGATTCGATGGTCAGGATCGGGACACCGGTGGTGGCCATGTCGCCACTGTGCTTGTAACGCGCCACCACCACTCCACCGACAGGACTGGAGATGGTGGTATAGGCTTGCTGCGCCTGGGCGGACGCCAGAGCGGCTTCGGCCTTTGTCAAAGCGGTTTGGGCGATATCGCGACGGACTTGCGCCTTGCGCCTTGTATCGGTGGAACTCCATCCCTGCGTTGCCCCCGTTGAAAACGCTCGCAAGTCGCGTTCGGCGTCAGCCAGATCGTATTTTGCGGCGGCAACGGTTGCTTGCGCCTGACGAATGGCCTCATTGACGTCGGTGGGGTCGATTTGTACCAAGACGTCGCCTTTTTTGACCTTCTGCCCCTCACGGACATACAGATTCTTGATGAAGCCGACAACACGAGACGACAGGTCGATGCGGTCATCGGTCACGACGCTGCCGGGTTCACTATCAACATTGGGAAAGTCCACCGCCTGCACAAGCTCTGTCGGCACCCGCATCTTGCGGGGCTCGGTATAGGCTTTTTTGTTGCCGTCTCCGCACGCCGAAAGGAGAAGCACAAGAACGAAACAGGCGATACGCAATTGGTTTACCATTTCAAACCTTCCTTAAACCTTCGCATGGCTGAAACGTTGCGCGAAGAACCATCAGCACATGGCGCGTCACCGTGTCAATGCTGGAGTGCTCCGAACGGCCGCCGGGCAGATATGGCAGTAGGCGCGCGAGTTGGTAACTGCCGAGAACGAGGCTGGCTACGGAAACCGCAGTCATGACGGGGTCGAGCGTGTCGGCGCATTCCGCGATCAAATTGCTCAGTAGGGCGAACGGTTCATTGAACAGGGTCTTCGCCAGATATTCAAGGCGCTCCTCGGTCCCGTCCAGCAGCTCGCGAAGAATCAGTCGCGTGGACGGTTCTTCGCCGAAGATCTCTCGGACGAACCACGAGACAAACGCCTCTAAGCGATCATCGGGCGAAGCGTGTTGTTTCACCAGCCCTTCGAGCGGAGATAGCCGCTCGGAAAACACATACGCCAGAGAGGCGCGAATCAGTTCTTCCTTGTCCGTGAAGTGATAGTAGAGATTTGCAACCGTGACGCCTACGGCGGCAGCGATGTCGCGCATGGACACCGAAGAGTACCCTTTCGACGCAAAAAGGCCGGAGGCTACTTTCAAAATATTCTCTTGCGTATCCTTGTTTTGCATGGCCCAACCTATCAAAGCATAAGTGGTTCGGTTTCTATGGCTGAGTTCGATTTAGGGTCCGGTTCCTAGTCACTCCACCCGCCCCCGGCTGCTGCATAGATATTGACAAGATCGTTTCTTAGACTGGAGTCAGAGGAAGCTTGACTTGATTCGGCAATGAGCAGATTGCGTTCGACGACAAGGACATCGAGAAAGCTTGCATAGCCATTGCCGTATTTCTGCTTGACAAGAGTAGCGGCTTTGCGGTTTTGGGCGACGCCTGCTGCTAGTGAGACGTTGCGGGTCGTTTCATGCAAGTAACCCGACAGTGCGTTTTCCATATTTTCCAGTGCTTCCAGAACGGTTTGCTGATAATTCAAGAAGGCTTGTTTCTGTTGCGCGTCCGCCGCATCGATTTGCGATTCAATTCGTCCGAAATTCAGAATTGGCTGCGCCAAGTTGGCGCTCAGCCCCCAAGGTGTTGACGTGAACGGTGCTCCAGCCAGTCTGCCAAAAAAGCCGGTCAAAGAAATATCAGGAAACCATCCTGTTTCAGCGACATATTTAGTCGAAATGCTCGCGGCAAAGCGGCGTTCGGCGGCGCGTATATCCGGACGCGTCGCCAGAACCTTGGCTGGCGCCGCAATAAGAATATGATGATCCAGCGGCTTCAAGTCTTGCGCGGTTTTAAGCAAAGCGTCCTTGCTGCCTGGCGCATATCCCACAAGAACATTCAAACGGTTGAGCGAAGCATCATAAGCCGTCTGCAAGGCAGGTATTAATGACTCGGTCGTTGATACCTGAGCGCTTGCGCGTTGGACATCAAGGTCGCTGGCCATGTCCTCCTGCTTTTGATCCTCAATAAGCTCCAGCGTCTTTTTTTGCGTCTCAAGGTTTTGTCGGGTCAGGTCGATTTGGCG
>JBEKFJ010000166.1:0-6744 GCA_050013355.1 Oryzomonas sp. | reverse complement strand
CCCTGCGCTGCGACCTGTTGCGAGCGCTTTTTTTTGTTTGAACCCTCAGACTGTCAGGGGTACAATAAATTTAAATATATTACGCCACATCGGGATTGCCTGTCATCATGAACATACTCCTTCATACCTGTTGCGGGCCGTGCGCCCTCTACCCTTTACGCAGGCTGCGCGCTGAAGCCCATACCGTTACCGGTTTTTTCTTCAACCACAACATCCACCCTTTTCAGGAATATGTCCGCCGGCTGGAAGCGGCGCAACGGATGGCCGACGGAGCGTCGATGGCTCTCATGGTGCGCGATGATTATGATCTGGAGGGCTTCCTGGCCAACGTTGCAGCCGAGCCGGCCAAACGGTGCAGCTACTGCTACGCCTCGCGCCTGAGGGCCGCCGCGGCCGCCGCCTCCGAGCACGGCTTTGAGGCATTTACCACATCGCTGCTCTACAGCCGCTACCAGCGGCACGAAGAGATCAGGTTACATGGCGAGCAGGCCGGCAGGGAGTTTGGCGTGACCTTCTTTTATGAGGATTTTCGCATCGGCTGGCAGGAAGGGATCAGGCTATCGAAGGACGTGGGGTTGTACCGCCAACAGTACTGCGGATGCATCTACAGTGAAAAGGAACGCTTTGCCCCACGGGAAAAACGGCCATGAACGGGCTGGGACGCCCGCTGATCATCCTGGGACTCGTCCTGGTGGCAGCGGGTCTTGTGCTGTCCCTTGCCCCGCGCATGCCGTGGCTGGGAAGGCTGCCGGGGGATATCACCATCAAGCGGGAACATTTCAGCTTTTATTTTCCCCTCGCCACCTGTATTTTGATTTCGGCCGTCATATCCTTCATCCTCTGGCTAATCAGGAAATAAAACTGCCAGCGAAAAACAGAACAATGATATTCGTATACCATAAAAAAAGCCCGTGTCGCCACGGGCTTTTTCGGCAGCCTTGCATCAATGCGGATTAGGCATGGATAGCATTCACGGGACAGGTATCCACGCAAGCGCCACAGTCAATGCAGGTATCGGCGTCGATTACACGCTTGGCACCCTGCTCGCTGATGGCGTTCACCGGGCAAGAATCCTCACATGCGCCGCAATTAGTGCAATCGTCGGTAATGGTATGGGCCACGGTTTCACCTCCTTCTAAGATTAGCCTTCCTCTCGGAAAACATTTTATTGTATACCATGTCGCCCATCCATTGTCCAGTTAAGATTACGCTACCGTTTCATTGTGGATTATTACAAAATGTGTTGAATTCAAAACAGCACTACGGTATATATCAAAAACAGTTTTATTTTAATAGGTTATTTTAGTATGAGTGTTCGTTTTTTATTGATATTATAATTAGTTTCCATCCGGAAACTCCGGATGAGAAACTATTTGTTTTCAATTCGGAAACGAGCAATTTTTCGTCATGGCCAGGAAATCAAGGGATTGCGCGGAGGCGTACATCGGTACGCCGCACAAGCAAGCCCGAAGATTGACGCCGCCATGGCGGAAAAGGGCCGTTTCCGGATGAAAACTAATTAAATCTCTGTTTATTCGAGGGAGGCAACCATGATCATAATGGCGCTCAACTGCGGAAGTTCTTCGGTCAAGTACCAACTCTTCGATTGGGAGCGCAAGGAAATCGTGGCGAAAGGCATGGTGGAGCGGGTCATCATCGGCGACTCGTTCATCATCCACGAGGTCCCCGGCAGCGAGACCCACCACCAGGAGCAGGACTGCCCCAACCACCAAGCCGCCATTGACCTTGTCATCAAGACCGTCACCGATCCCGTCCACGGCGTGCTGAAAAGCGTGGCTGAAATCTCCGCTGTCGGCCATCGCGTAGTGCATGGCGGCGAGAAATTCACCTGCTCGGTGATGATCGACGACAAGGTCCTCAATGCCGTCAAGGAGGTCCAGCATCTGGCCCCGCTCCACAATCCGCCCAACATCGAGGGGATCGAGGCGGCCCAGACGCTCATGCCGTCCATCCCCCACGTGGCCATTTTCGATACCGCATTCCACCAGACCATGCCGGAATATGCCTATATCTACCCGCTTCCCTATGAATGGTACGAGAAGTACCAGGTCCGCCGCTACGGCTTCCACGGCACCTCGCATCTGTACGTATCCAAACGCGCGGCCATCCTTCTGGGAAAGCCCCCCAAAGAATGCAACATCATTACCATGCACATCGGCAACGGCGTTTCCCACTGCGCCATCAAGAACGGCGTTTCCGTGGATACCACCATGGGGCTCACCCCGCTGGAAGGGGCTGTCATGGGGACGCGATGCGGCGATATCGATCCGGCGATTCCCGCCTTCATGATGCAAAAGGAAAACCTGTCAGCCAAGGAGATCGACAGCATCCTCAACAAAAAAAGTGGTGTGATGGGCATCACCGGGCGATTCACCGACCGCCGGGATGTGATCGAACACGCCCAGGCCGGCGACCTCCGCTGCCGGCTCTCCCTGGAGATAGAGTCATACCGTTTGAAGAAATATATCGGCGCCTTCATGTCGGTGGTGGGGAGGCTGGATGCCGTGGTATTCACGGCCGGCGTCGGCGAGATGGGGGCGGCGATCCGTGAAAAGGCCATCGAGGGCCTGGAGCACCTCGGCATCAAACTGGACCGGGAGCGGAACAGAAACGCCATGACCCGCAAGCGGGAGTCCCTGATCACCACGGACGATTCGCCGGTCAAGGTCTATGTGATTCCCACCGACGAGGAGTTGGTCTTCACCGAGGATGTAGTGGCCATCCTGAACGGCACCTATACCGACCACATGCATTTCGAGTATTCGTTCGGCAGGCAGGATTTTGTCCGGAAATAGCACCGGCAGCCCCACACGGTTCACCACGAAAAAACCGGCGTTATGCCGGTTTTTTATGCCTGAATCCATGACGCCTGAACGGCGGAGCGAGCGACGGGCCTACGTCCAACGCCGCCCATGCGGCATCAGCTGACTGTGCCGTGTGTCCTCCGCCACGGTGGGGATACGGCCTGCAACGCTGAGACTGAGGCATGCTAAGCGAGAGGAGCCGTGAAGGCGTCACGGATTCAGGCCATGGGCGGTCTCATTCCTTCAATTCATCCTGCAACCCTTCGATCACCGCTTTCACCTCGACGATCATATCCCTTGCCTGGGGCGACGTTTCATATTTCAGATACTGTTTAAAATAGTTCACGGCATCCCGCGTCCGGTCCTGATCCATGCAGATCCCCCCCAGGGTCAGGTAGGCCATGCTGAAACCGGGATCCAGCCGCACCGCCTCGCGGCACTCCTCCTCGGCCTCTTCCAATTCTTCCAGGTCGTAATACAACTCGCCCAGATTGAAGTGGGCGGCCGGATCTTCCGGGTCGATCTCAATCCCTTTCCGGTAAGCCTCCACGGCGCCTTGGGCGTCATCTTGCCCATAGAGGGTCTCGCCCAGGGCATTCCAGGCAAAGACATTGTCCGGCTCCAGTTCAAGGGCCTGATGAAAGGCACGGATAGCATCGTCACCGCGCTCCTGGCTGTTGTAGACCAACCCTATGCTGACCAGCGCGTCGGCATCCTTCGGGTCCAGCTCCAACACGCGCTGATAGCTGTCAATGGCCTCCTTGTGCCGGGCGGCCTCAAAATAGAGGTCTCCCAGGGTTGTCAGCGCGTCAGGATCGTCCGGTGCGCATTTCAGGCCTTCAAGGTAGCTGGCGATGGCGTCGTCCAGGCTGCCCTGTTCTGCCAGAGCATCACCGAGGCAAAAACAACCATCCGGATCGTCCGGGTACGCCCTCCGGTACTCCCCCAGAACGGCGACCGCCCCCGGAGCGTCCCCCACTTCAAGGAGATCAATACCTTTACGCAAAAGCTCATGAAGAAGTTTGTCGGACATGGCTGTCCCCCATAATGGATGTCGTTGAAGATACTGGCAAGATAGCAGAACTGTTACGGCAGTTTCCACAAAATAGTTGTGAAGCTACCACAAACGCCGTCTGGTCCCATTATTGCAAACAAGACCATCAAAGACTTTTACATCGCCACCAAAATACCCTATAGTTATGAAATTATTTTGCAATGGAGCAGATTATGAAAGAGAGTCACCACTCAAACGGCCTGCGCACGCTTGAAGACATCAGTGCAATTATTCTCCATTCCCATGACCTGCATGAAACCCTGGAGAACATCGTCACCATCGTGGCCAGACGCATGGGGACGGATGTCTGTTCGATCTATCTTTTGGAACAGGATGGCGAAACCCTGGTCCTGAAAGCCAGCAAAGGTCTCTCCAAGGCATCGGTCAACCACGTCTCCATGAAGGTTCACGAGGGACTCACCGGCCTTACGTTCGAAAGCCGCGGCATGGTCATGACCGACAACGCCCCGGCACATCCCCGTTACAAATATTTCAAGGAATCCAAAGAAGAAAAATTCCTCTCGTTTCTCGGTCTGCCGCTGTTCGAGCGCAAGACACCCATCGGCGTCATCGTTATCCAGACCCGCGAGGCACGGAACTTCAGCGAAGATGAAATCAGTACTCTGCGTACCATCACCTTCCAGATAAGCAGTATCGTCCACAACGCCGGTCTGCTTGATTCGATCCAGCGCACCGAGCAGGAACGAGCCTGGTTCGAACGGGAACTGGCCAAGATTAAAAATGGCGGCAACCTTGAGACACCGGACATGAAAAAGGGGGACAGGGGGCCCTCTTCCGCGCCCCGCATGCTGGCCGGCTGTGCCGTCTCGGCGGGATTTTGCCGCGGCAGGGTCTATATCCTCGACCGTTTCAGCGACAAGGTCATCAAGGTTGCCAAGGTCGGCGCGAGGGGCGATGAACAGCGTAAATTCAGCCAGGCCCTGGAAAAGGTGAAGATAGAGACCATCTACATGGAAAAGCGGGTCAGCGAGACCCTTTCCGAAGATGATGCGGCCATCTTTCACACCCACCTGATGATCCTCGAGGACCGGGGATTCTCCAGCAAGGTCGGCGAACTCATCGATCAGGGCGTGGGTGCGACCCGCGCCGTGCATGACGTGGTCCATCATTACGTGCAGGCCTTCTCAGCCATGGAAGACCCGTATCTGCGTGAACGGTCGGCAGATATGGAAGACATCGGGCGACGCCTGATCGACTGCCTGGAGGGCAACGACAAATCCGCGGTTACCCTGAAGGAGAAACGAGTCATCGTGACGGAAGAAATATTCCCGTCAGACCTTGCCATGCTGGATCACGACAAGATTCTCGGCATTGTGACCGAGAAAGGCAACGTATACTCACATGCCGCCATCATGGCAAAATCCCTGGGAATCCCGGCTGTTCTGGGTATATCCGGGCTCTTGGAGGCATCCAACGTCAAGGATGAGATCATCGTGGACGGCACCTCCGGGCATATTTACATCAATCCGGACGGCGTCATAAAGAAAGAATATGAACGGCTGGAGCGTGACCGTGTCGGTCGTCAGAAGGAGTTGGAAGGTCTACGGGATATGCCGGCAATAACCCGCGACAATGTCACCGTTGTCCTGAATGCCAATATAGGCCTGATCTCCGACGTACGGGTCGCCAATGCGCACGGCGCCGAGGGGGTCGGACTCTACCGGACCGAATTCCCCTACATGACGCGCACCACCTTTCCCGACCGCCACGAACAGGCCGCCATCTACCAAAAGATTCTGGAGGCATTCCCCGGACAATCGGTGGTCATCCGCACCCTGGATATCGGCGGCGACAAGGGATTGCCCTACTTCAGTCACCCGCATGAAGAGAATCCCTTCCTGGGGTGGCGCTCCATCCGGGTCTCGCTGGAGCGGCAGGACATCTTCCGGGAACAGTTGGCCGGGATACTTCTCTCCGCAGGCGCCGGCACCCCCAGCATCATGTTTCCGCTGATCTCTTCGGTCGATGAGATCCGTCAGGTGAAGGCAATTTTTGCTTCGGTGCGGGAAGAGTTGGAGTTGGAGGGGCACGAACTGCGGAGTGACATCCCGCTGGGTATCATGGTCGAAATACCGGCCGCCGTCCAGATCATCGACTTTCTGCTCAAGGAGATCGATTTCGTCAGCATCGGCACCAACGACCTGATCCAGTACACCCTGGCCGCCGACCGCAACAATCCACGGGTGAAGCAGTATTACGACCCCTGCCACCCTGCGGTGCTTCACTCCATCAAGCGGGTAGCCGATGCAGCGGCAAAGGCCGGCAAAAAGGCGTCCGTCTGCGGAGAAATGGCTGCCGATCCGCTCAACGCCCTGCTCATGCTCGGCATGGGCATCCACGAATTCAGCCTCTCGGCCCCCAGTATCCCGGCGGTCAAGCAGGCCATCCGCTCCCACAGCATCGCGGAATGCCGCACCCTGGCGCGCCAGGTTCTCGCCTGTGTCAGCAGCGCCGATGTCAAAGAGAGGTTGGACAAGGCACGCAGGAAGTTGCTGGCCTGAACATCTCTCCTTGTTTATAAGTTGACCCCACAAATATTATCAGAACATGAACCGCCGCATGCTGATGTTATGCAAGATCCCGATCCCCACCATGGATGTGATCATGGACGTGCCACCATAGGAAAAGAACGGCAGCGGCACCCCCACCACCGGAAACAGGCCGATCACCATGCCCATGTTGATGACCGTGTGCCAGAACAGCATGGCCGTCACACCCACCGCAAGCAGGCTGCCGAACCGGTCGTTGCAGCGCCGGGCGATGTTGAGCCCCCACAGCACCAGGGTGAGATAGAGGATAATCAATACCAGGCAGCCGATGAAGCCCCACTCCTCGGCAAATACC
>JBEKFJ010000165.1:0-6745 GCA_050013355.1 Oryzomonas sp. | reverse complement strand
GCCAGGTCGGCGACAACCGTCACCTGTTCCTTGAGCCCCAGCGGACCGAGGAAGCCGATCGGCGAACCGGTGATACGCAGGATCGCCTCTTCGGCCGCCATCTCGAGCTCGTCCCAGCCCAGGCTGTTCTTGAGTTTGATCTCATTCAGCTCATGATCCCCCCGTAACAGCGCCATGACGAAGTCGCCGCTGCCCGAGGCGTACACCAGGGTCTTGACCGTCTTGTCGGCCGTCATTTTCAGGAAGTCCGCAACATCGGCAATGGTTTTCATGTCGGGCGTAGCGATCTTCTCCAGCGGCAGCAGTTCGGCGGCAACCCCTGAATGCGGCAGCCGCGCCTCGGCCTTTTCCACGTTGGCGGCATAGCGGCAGGAGTCGCAGGAGGCGATGGCATCCTCGCCCGAATCCGCAAGCACCATGAACTCATGGGAGAACGATCCGCCAATGGTGCCCGAGTCCGCTTCAACAGCACGGAAATTCAGCCCGCACCGTTCAAAGATGCGGACATAGGCGTTATACATGCGCTCATAGGAAGCGTCCGCGGTGCTGCTGTCCACATCAAACGAATAGGCGTCCTTCATGATGAATTCCCGACCCCGCATCAGGCCGAAACGGGGACGGATCTCGTCACGGAACTTGGTCTGGATCTGGTAGAAGTTGATCGGCATCTGCCGGTAGCTCTTGATCTCGCGGCGAACCATGTCGGTGATGACCTCTTCATGGGTCGGTCCCATACAGAATTCACCATCCTTGCGGTCCTTGAAGCGCAACAACTCCTTGCCGTAAAAGGTCCAACGCCCCGACTCCTGCCAGAGTTCGGCCGGCTGGACGCTCGGCATGAGCAGTTCGATGGCCCCGGCCCGATTCATCTCTTCGCGGACAATGTTCTCGAATTTGCGGATGGAACGCAGCCCCATCGGCAGGTACGTGTAGATACCGGCAGCCAGCTTCCGGATCATGCCGGCACGAAGCATCAATTGATGGGAAACGACCTCGGCGTCGGAAGGGGTTTCTTTAACGGTGGGGATGAAATAACGGGAATAGAGCATTGTCACCTCAGTCGAGCATTGTGCGTTTTTCCTGAATCCGTGACGCCGGAATGCCGTAGTGTCTGGAAGAGCCGGGGCCTGCACGCCGCCGTGTCGTGACAACTCATTCACTCGGCTGGTACCCCGCCAGATCGTCGCAGATTCTTCAAATGCAAAGGCAGAGGCCTTCCGGACCAGCGAAGGCATGGAGGCGTCGCGGATTCAGGTTTTTCAGAGTTTGTCTATCTCTTCGAGCAGGGCGTCGGCCAACTTGTCTTCCGGCACCTTGCGGACGACCTCTCCGTTGCGGAACAAGAGACCCTCCCCTTTTCCGCCGGCAATGCCCACATCCGCCTCGCGGGCCTCTCCGGGACCGTTGACGGCACATCCCATTACCGCGACCGTGATCCGCTTGTCCACTCCCTGCAGCCGGCGTTCGACCTCTTCGGCAACCTTGATAAGGTTGATCTGGCACCGTCCGCAGGTGGGGCAGGAGACGAAGTTGACGCCCCGTTGGGGCAATCCGAGGCTCTTCAGGATTTCGTACCCTACCCTGACCTCGTCGAGCGGATCGCCGGTAAGGGACACCCGCATGGTATCGCCGATGCCGTCGGCCAGCAGGATGCCGAGGCCGACCGAGGATTTGATCGTTCCGGAAAAGATGGTTCCGGCCTCGGTGATGCCGATGTGCAGAGGATACTCAACCCGCTCCGAGAGCAGACGATAGGCGGAAACCGTCTTCATCACATCCGAGGCCTTCAGGGATATCTTGATCTCCCGGTACCCCAGTTCCTCCAGGATATGCACATGACCAAGGGCTGATTCGACCATGGCTTCAGCCGTGGGGTGGCCAAAGCGCTCCAGCAGCTCTTTTTCAAGAGAACCGGCGTTGACGCCAATCCGGATGGGCACCCGACGTTCAGCCGCCGCCTTTACAACCTCGGCCACCTTCCATTTGTCGCCGATATTGCCGGGATTGAGCCGCAGACCGTCTATGCCCCCTTCGAGCACCTGCAAGGCCAGCTTGTAGTCGAAATGTATGTCGGCGATAACCGGGATGGAGCTTTCATGTTTGATCTTTCCCAGGGCCACGGCCGCATCCATGTCCGGCACGGCGCAGCGTATGAGTTCACAGCCGGCGGCAGCCAATCCGGCGATCTGGGCAAGGGTGGCTGAGACATCCCGCGTATCGGTGGAACACATGGATTGCACTGCACAGGGGGCGTCGCCCCCCACGGAAACCGATCCGACCCGTATCTGTCTGGTTAGCTTTTTCATAACTCGGCATACTAGCCAAAGAGCGGGAACAAAGTCAAGGAAGACGAGAGCAGCAGGCAGCAAAAAGACCCGCCGTGACACCAGCGGGTCTTGACAGAGAACAAGAGCCCCTACCCTACTTCAACCGGTCGGCATAGAGCGGGAACCTTTTCATCATCGTGTTGACCTGCACCTTGATGGCGGCCAGCCTCTCATCGTTGCCGATATTGGCTACGGCATCGGCAATGAACGCGGCAACCTGCTCCATTTCAGCCTCTTTCAGGCCATGGGTCGTGGCGGCCGGCGTGCCGACCCGGATGCCGGAGGTGACGAACGGGGAGCGGGTTTCAAAGGGAACCGTGTTCTTGTTGACCGTGATGCCTGCCTTGTCCAGGGCCTCCTCGGCCGCCTTGCCGGTGATGTCGGTGCCGGAGAAATCGACCAGCATCAGGTGGTTGTCGGTGCCGCCGCTGGTCAGCTTGAAGCCGTGTTTCATCAAGGCCCCGGCCAGGGTCCTGGCGTTGTTCACGATCTGCTGCTGATATGCCTTGAACTCCGGCTGGAGCGCTTCCTTTAAGGCAACCGCCTTGGCGGCGATGATGTGCATCAGGGGGCCGCCCTGGATGCCGGGAAATATCTGGGAATTGATGCCCTTGGCCAGTTCCTCGCGGCAGAGGATCATGCCGCCGCGCGGGCCGCGCAAGGTCTTGTGGGTGGTGGTGGTCACATATTCGGCATGGGGGATCGGGCTGGGATGCAGACCGGCCGCCACCAGGCCGGCAAAATGGGCCATATCGACCATGACCACCGCCCCCACCTTGTCGGCAATGGCGCGGAAGGCGGGAAAATCGATGATACGCGGGTAGGCGCTGGCCCCGACCACGATCATCCTCGGTTTGTGCTGCTCGGCAAGGCGTTCCACCTCGGCGTAATCGATTGTCTGGGTCTCGGGGGAAACGCCGTAGGGTATGATGTTGAACAGTCTCCCGGAGAAGTTGACCGGGCTGCCGTGGGTCAGGTGGCCGCCGTGGGAGAGGTTCATGCCCAGGATGGTATCCCCCGGTTTGCAGGCGGCGAAATAGACCGCCATATTGGCCTGGGAGCCGGCGTGGGGCTGGACATTGGCATGCTCGGCGCCGAACAGCTCCTTGGCACGCTCGATCGCTAGGTTTTCCACCACGTCCACATGGTCGCAGCCGCCGTAGTAGCGCTTGCCGGGATAGCCTTCGGCATACTTGTTGGTCAGTATGCTTCCCTGGGCCTCAAGCACCGCCTCGGAGACAAAGTTTTCCGAAGCGATCAGTTCCAGGTTGTACTCCTGGCGTTCGGTCTCGTGACGAATGGCTTCAGCAACCTGGGGGTCAAATTGGTCAAGAATCGACATGATATGTCTACTCCTTCATCGGATGAATTCACGTAAGCGGGGACGGGAAACAGTGAGCGGGACCTGGTGCCAAGTCCCGCTGTTGTGATACTTCATGGTACCGGTAATACCGATTCCAAATCTTCTTTGTTGGCTCGTCTTCGGCTCCTCAACGCACGATACTGTACGCCTTCGTCGCCTCAATCCTTGCCGACTTGATTTCATCCTTGATTTGAAATCGGTATAAGGTGATCAGTCGCAGCGGTATTTTTGTTCCAATTGGGCGATCTTGTCCAGCCGTTTCTGATGCCGTCCCCCTTCAAAGGAGGCATCCAGCCAAGCGGTTGTCAGTTCATGCGCCGTGGTTTCGTCGATTACCCTGCCACCCAGTACCAAAATATTGGCGTTGTTGTGTTCCTTGGCCATGCGGGCCATGAAGGTATCGGTTACCAGCGCGGCGCGAATGCCCGGCACCTTGTTGGCTGCAATGGAGATACCGATGCCGGTCCCGCAGACCAGGATGCCGGCATCCGCCTCGCCGTGAGCGACCAGAAGCGCAACCCGCTCGGCAAAATCAGGGTAGTCCACCGAATCCTCCGAATTGGTGCCTGCATCGGCAACTTCGATGTTCCGGCCCTGCAGGAAAGGGATCAGAGACTGTTTAAGGGCAAAGCCGCCATGGTCGCTTCCCAGCGCGATTTTCATGTCAAACCTTCTTGAAAAGCAGTGAGGCGTTGGTGCCGCCGAAACCGAAGTTGTTGCTCATGGCATATTCGATCCTGGCCTCGCGTGCGGTGTTGGGGGTGTAATCGAGATCACACTCCGGGTCCGGTTCGTCGTAGTTGATGGTCGGCGGGATCACGCCCTTCTCCATTGCCATACAACTGAAAACCGCCTCGATCCCGCCGGCAGCGCCCAGAAGATGGCCGGTCATGGACTTTGTAGAGGATATCATCACCGTAGCGGCATGGTTGCCGAAGACGGTTTTGATGGCCATGGTTTCATACAGGTCGTTCATGGGCGTCGAGGTGCCGTGGGCATTGATGTAGCCGACCTGCTCCGGATTGACCCCGGCGTTGGCGAGGGCCATCTTCATGCAGCGCGCAGCCCCTTCGCCACCCGGCGCCGGTGCGGTCAGATGGTAGGCGTCACCGGTCAGGCCATAGCCGGCGACCTCGGCGTAGATCCTGGCGCCGCGTTTCCTGGCGGCCTCATACTCCTCCAGGATCACGATGCCGGCGCCTTCCCCCATGATAAAGCCGTCACGGTTTTTCTCGAAGGGGCGCGAGGCTGCCTGCGGATCGTCGTTACGGTCGGAGAGCGCCTTCATGACGGCAAAGCCTCCGATGCCGAGCGGAGTTACCGTTGATTCGGTCCCTCCGGCAATCATGGCGTCGGCGTCGCCCCGTTTGATAATATGGTAGGCATCACCGATGGAATGGGTGGCGGTGGCGCACGCCGATACAGAAGAGATATTGGGGCCTTTGGCGCCATACCGTATGGAAATGTGGCCGGGCGCAAGGTTGATGATCAGCATCGGGATGAAGAAAGGTGAAATCTTTTTGTACCCACCTTCGAGGAACGCGCTATGGTACTTTTCAATGGTCGGCAGCCCGCCAAGGCCGGCCCCCACGAGCACCCCCACCCTCTCGGCGTTCTCCTCCGTGACGGTCAGACCCGAGTCCTCCATGGCAAATTGAGCAGCAGCGAGCGCATACTGAATAAAGAGATCCATCTTTTTGATCTCTTTTTTGTCTATGAAATCCTCGGGATTGAAGTCCTTGACCTCGCCGGCAATGCGCACCGGCATGGCCGAGGCGTCAAAGCGGGTAATCGGGCCAATGCCTGACCGGCCATTGACAAGCGCATCCCAGTTTTTTGCGTTGCCGCATCCCAGGGGAGAAACGACCCCAATGCCGGTAATTACGACTCTTCTCATGATTGTGTGCTCCCAATAGATAATGACGGACCGGAACCGGATAAACAAAAAGAGGGGAGCGTCTCCCCTCCCCTGTTCCGTAATCCGCCGTCAGTATTAGCTGTGCTCGGTGATGTAGTCGATTGCGTCCTGCACGGACTGGATCTTTTCGGCATCCTCATCGGGGATCTCGATATCGAATTCCTCTTCAAGGGCCATGACCAGTTCGACGGTATCCAGCGAATCAGCGCCAAGGTCATCCATGAAAGAGGCTTCGGGAACTACCTGAGCCTCTTCCACACCCAGCTGTTCCGCAACTATTTCCTTTACTCGCTTTGCAATGTCAGACATCTTTCACCTCCGTGTTGTAGTAACCCGTAACAGGTCGTAGTCGATTTGAGCTACAGCTTCTTAACAATGAACGAATCAAAAGTCAAAGATTTATTTGCTGCCTACATGTACATCCCGCCATTCACGGAAAGGACGTGCCCGGTGATGTAGCCCGAAGCCTCGCCGGCCAGGAATACCACCGCATTGGCGATATCTTCGGCGCTGCCCAGCCGTTCCAGGGGAATCTGGGCGGTCAGTTCGGCCCGCACCTTGTCCGAGAGTGCATCAGTCATGGCGGTGGCGATAAAACCGGGAGCAACGGCATTGACCGTGATGCTGCGTTTGGCCAGTTCGCGGGCATTGGACTTGGTGAGCCCGATCAGGCCGGCCTTGCTGGCGCAATAGTTTGCCTGGCCTGCATTTCCCATCTGGCCGACTACCGAAGCGATGTTGATGATCCGGCCGTAACGCTGCTTGGTCATAACCTTGGAAGCGGCACGGGTGCAGAGGAACGCCCCCTTCAGGTTGACCGTAAGCACGGCATCCCAGTCCTCGTCCTTCATGCGCACGAGAAGGCCGTCACGGGTAATGCCGGCGTTGTTCACCAGGATATCGACCCGCCCGAAGGCATCCATGGCGGCATCGATCATCCGCTCCGCATCCGCCGGGACCGTAACGTTGCCCACAACCCCCAAGGCATTCCCGCCGGCAGCCTTCAGTTCGGCAACAACGGCATCGGTTGCCGCTTGGTCCACATCAACGGCAACGATCACAGCGCCTCGGGCCGCCAGGGCCAGGGCAATACTCCGGCCTATGCCACGGGATGCACCCGTGATTACGGCTATTCTG
>JBEKFJ010000164.1:0-6795 GCA_050013355.1 Oryzomonas sp. | reverse complement strand
ACGCCGCCCATGAAGCGCCATGCCGCCTGTACCGCGCGTCCTCCATCCCGGAGTAGATATGGCCAACAACGCTAGGACAGAGGCGTGAGAGCGAGGGGAGCTGTTCAGTCGCCACGAGTTCAGGGCTCGCATGTGAGCACAAACACTAGGTATTCTCATGGGCCGGGGTGCACAGGAGCCGCTCGGCAGCAGCCAGGTCCTCCTCTGCCACCAGGATTTCCTTCAGGTGAGCCCCATCTCCCAGGATCTGCATCGAATATTCGATGCCCCCCTCTTTCAGGATATCCGTTACCCGGCTCGCGTCCGAGTCGCTCATGGCGTCGTAAAAGCGTGCCATCACCATCACCCCGTTTCCCGTGATCCCTCGTATGTAACTCAATCATAGCACGAGAATGGCCACAACGCTTGCGACTTGTTCGCCATGTTCTCCGATGCGGCGAACTAACCGCACAGGACACTATGGAGCGATCTTTGGAGTATAATAATGCAAAGAAGAAAGGTGTCCCCCATGCACACCAAAGCTGATTTCTACATACGTGTCTTCTGTGAAGGTTCCTGCCGGATCAGAGGGAGGAGGCCATGAGCGGCGGGTCGTACGCAACATCCCGGTTCCCCCAACTGCTGGGCTTGGCCTATAGGGGAGATGGCAACAGGGCTGCGCCGGCAGGACCGGAGTAAAGGCAAGGACTGGGACCTATGAGTCCAAAAAAATCCAATGGGCAGGGAGGAGTGTTTCGCCCGCCATCGCTACAGGGAGCCGATACACTCCATCTCATCGTCCGAGAACATGCGGTCGATATCCATGATGATCAAAAGCCGTTCGGCGTGGTTGTACACTCCGCTGATGAACTCCCGGCCAATGCCGCCCGACGTAACCAATGACGGCGGCGGCTGAATATCGCTGCTGTGGATGCGGATCACCTCCGATACGGCATCCACGATGAAACCGTTCAGGGTGCCGGACACATCCATGATGATGATGCGGGTATGGCTGTCGTTTTCGATCTCAACAAGCCCGAACCGCTTGCGCAGGGAGATGATCGGGATCACCTTTCCCCGCAGGTTGATGATCCCTTCCACATACTGCGGAGTATTGGGCATCCTGGTGATGCCCGGCATGCGGATGATCTCCCGCACCTTGAGCACCTCGACCCCGTATTCCTCGTTGTCCAGCATGAAACTGACCAATTGGATCAGTTCGTCGTTCTGCGTTGTTCCGTCAACCTTTACCAAGGCGTTGGTGGACATGATCTTCTCCGTTCCGTGATTATTCATTTCGACTGCGACTTCGGGCAAAGCCGGCCTTCAGGCGCCGCCAATAGCCGTGGTCGGCGGCATCTCCGCTTCAACCCCGGTATCATCGACTGCGGCCGGCGCAAGGCAGACCCGGTTGCGGCCGTTCCTCTTGGCCTCGTAGAGCGCTTCGTCAGCCCGGGCGATGGCGTCCAGGAGATCCTGGATCGGCGCACCCGCATACACGCCGATGCTGACGGTAATGGAGAGTTCTTCACCGTCCACGTAGACAGGGGTTTCCTGGACGGTGCGCCTGATGCGTTCCGCCACCTCCAGGGCTTCCAGGGGCTTGCTCAGGGGGAGAAGCACAAGAAACTCTTCGCCGCCGTAGCGAACCATCAGGTCGTATGGGCGCACCGCGTGCTGGAGGACCTTGCCAAGGCGGACCAGGACCGCATCCCCGGCGTCGTGGCCGCGGCTGTCATTGATTCGCTTGAAACGGTCCACGTCCACCAGAAGCACGGCGCTTGAGGCGTTTTGCCGTTTGGCAAGGTTCAAAAGCGTAGGCGCTTCCATTTCCAGATGACGCCGGTTGAAGAGCCCGGTCAGGTGATCGGTGCGTGTCAGGTCCTCAAGCCTCTCCCTGTTCAGCTTCACCTCGTGCATGAGACCGTTGAAGACATCGGCCAGGAGGCCCACCTCGTCGCTGCTGTCGATCCGGATCTGGTGCCGCTCCTCCGGGTGCTCCCTGATGTGGCGGACCTGGTCGCTGAAACTGGTAAGGTTGACGGTGATCCTCCTGGTCAGCAGCCAGACCAGGAGGATTGAAAGGAGTGTGGTCAGCGCTGCTGCGGCAGTCAGGAAGGAGCGCAGGCGCCTGATCTGGGCGTAGGCCTCTTCCTGCGGATAGGCGCTCGCCAGGATCCAGTCGACGATCTTCAAGCGCTTGAACGAGACGATCTGGGGGATACCCCGCGTGTTCACCGTTTCGCCGCTCCCCTCGAACCCCTGGACGGCCCGGTCGAAAAACCTGTTGACGCCGGGAGGGGTATCCTGTTTCATGATGCGGCTCTTGTCGGGATGGAGGATCATGGTGCGGTCGGTGGTGAACAGGTACAGGTACCCTTTGCTGCCGATCTTGTACCCCATGATCTCCTGGGCAAAATAATCCCCGGACAGGTTGATGCTCCCCGCCAGAAACCCCAGGAACCTGCCGCTGTGGTCGCTGACCGGGGCGGCCATGGCAATGGCCGGGGTATGGGTCTTGGTGGAGAGATAGGGATTGGAGATGTCGGGAAAATTATTCTTCCGAACGCTCTCCAGGAACGGGACCGCAGCCGCCTTGATCCCCCGCCTCCCTTTGATGTAGGGGGTCTCCGCCACGAGATTGTACTGCGCATCGAACAGGAAGATGCCATTGTCGAAGATGCTTATCAAATCCCGGTGTTCGTCCAGGAAGGCCTGTGCCTTCCCGGGGTCGGTGAAATGCCCGGCAGCGACAACATTTGAAACCTGGGTGATGGTGGCCAGGTAGGTCCCCAGTTTGTCGTCGATACTTCGGGCGATAAGCTCGGTCATGGCAAACTGCTGTTTCTGGATGCTATCACGCGTCAAGCGCATGGAATAGGAGAGAAACCCCCAGAGGATCAACGCGAAGACGATCATCAGAAAAACGCTGAAGGTCAGCGCGAACCGTTTTTGAATACCTAAACCCTTCATACCGCCCTGTTTCCGAAAACCGTGTTGCGTGCTGTCCAATCACCATGAGCCGGATTTGCTTTATCATACCATACATATTTTTGAAGCTGATATGATTTCTTAAAATGTGTTATATAATAACGTTTAATTTTGTGTCAAGGAGCGCATGGCCCTGGTGCGGCGGCATAACTGGTTTCCATCCGGAAACTCCGGATGAGAAACTAGCAGTTTCCGATCCGGAAAGGAGGGATTTTTCGTCCAGGTAAGGAAATCGAGGGATTGCGCGGAGGCGTACATTGGTACGCCGCACGGGCCCGAAGATTGACGCCGCATGGGCGGAAAAGAACCCTTTCCGGACGGAAACGAACTAATGACCGTTTGGGTCCGCAAAGGGGCGAAGTTGTGTCATATAATGCACAACGCTCGGTCCCGCGTATGGGGCGGTTTCGTGAAGGAGGGCAGTAATGGATTCAGGCCATATCATGACCAGCAGCTACATGGAGCACGGCTTCTGCCTCAACTGGGAACGGCCTCTCGTGTTCCTGCATGTGGGCTCCGACATCGTCACCGGCATCGCCTATTATTCGATCCCCCTGGCCATGTTCTATTTCGCCTACCGGCGGCGCGACGTCCCCTTCCTGAAGATCTTCGTCATGTTCGCGCTCTTCATCTTTGCCTGCGGCACCAGCCACTTCTTTGCCGCCTACACCATCTACCGGCCCGAGTACTGGACCGAGGGGTATGTGAAGGCCATTACCGCTGTGATTTCCGCTCTGGCAGCCGTCATGTTCATCCCGCGCATCCCGGAGGCTATAGCCCTGCCGAGCATCATCGGTGCAATGGAGGAGGTCCGGGAGTTGAACCGACGGCTCGCCGCGAAGAATGACGAGTTGCAGATGGCTAATTTTTCCATGGAGAACATTCACGATGCCGTGTTCTGGGTCTCGGAGGATGCCCGCATACTGCGCGTCAACGAAGCGACCTGCAAAACACATGGATATACGGCTGAAGAGATGCTCGGGCTCACCATTCCCGACCTGGACCCGTGCATGACGACGGAGCGCTGGGCTCAGCACTGGCGCGAGTTGAAGGCAAAGGAGTCAATGACCCTGGAGACCCAGCACCGGACAAAGAACGGCAACATCCTGGATGTGGAGGTGGTGGCCAATTACCTCACCTACCAGGGGGAGGAGTTCAACTGCGCCATCGTGCGCGACATCGGCGAGCGCAAACGGCAGGAAGACGCCCTCAGAAGGAGCGAGCAAGAATTCCGCATGCTGGCCGAGGCCATGCCGCAGATCGTCTGGATCAATCTCCCGGACGGCCGGAATATCTATTTCAATCAGCAGTGGGTGGATTACACGGGCCAGACCCTTGAGGAGGGTTCCGGCCACGGCTGGCACCGGCAGGTGCATCCCGAAGACCGGCAGATGACTCTGGGCGCCTGGCAGGACGCAACAAAAACCGGCAACGTTTATACGGTCGAATGCCGCCTGCAACGCGCCGACAGCGTCTACCGGTGGTGGTTGATCCGCGGCGTGCCGGTGAAGGACGAACAGGGGGCCATCCACAAATGGTTCGGCACCTGCACCGACATCCACGATATCAAGACAGCCGAAGAGGAGAAACTGGCCCTGGGACAGCAACTCCACCAGGTCCAGAAGATGGAATCCATCGGCAGCCTGGCGGGGGGGGTGGCCCACGACTTCAACAACAAACTGAGCATCATCCTCGGCCATGCCGACATGGCCCTCGTCCAGTCTGACCCTGCCCTGGTCCGGGACAGCCTTTTGGAGATCCGCAAGGCAGCCGAGTCGTCCGCCGACCTTACCCGGCAGCTTCTGACCTTTGCCCGCAAGCAGATCATCGCCCCCAAGGTGCTGGACCTGAACGCTACCGTGGCGAGCATGCTCAAGATGCTGCACCGGCTGATCAGCGAGAACATAAGGCTCTCCTGGCAACCGGGCGGGGATCTGTGGCGGATCAAGGCCGATCCGTCCCAGATCGACCAGATCCTGGCCAACCTGTGCATCAACGCGAAGGATGCCGGCGGCGGCATGATCACCATCGAGACCGGCAACAGCGTCATTGACGAGGCATACTGCGCCCAGCACTCGGAGGCCCTGCCGGGGGAGTACGTGCGGCTCACGGTCAGCGACAACGGTCACGGCATGGACGATATCACGCTGGAGCGTATATTTGAGCCCTTCTTCACGACCAAGGATGTGGGCAAGGGGACCGGCCTGGGGCTGGCCACGGTATTCGGCATCGTCAAGCAGAACAACGGCGTGATCAATGTCTACAGCGAGCCGGGCCTGGGAACGACCATCACCATCTACCTGCCGCGGCATGTGGGGGGTCCGGAGCAACCGGAACCGGAAAAAACGAAGGAAGCGGCGCCGGGAGGCCGGGAGACCATCCTCCTGGTAGAGGACGAGCTAGTGATCCTGGACATGATCGCCACGTTCCTCGCCAGACAGGGGTACAGCGTGCTGCAGGCCGGAACCACCGCCGAGGCCATCCGTCTGGCCGGTCAGCATGGGGGCGAGATCGGCCTGCTCATAACCGACGTGATCATGCCCGGGATGAACGGCAAGGAGTTGGCAGCATACCTCCAGCCGCTCCAGCCGCAGCTCAGGTCCCTGTTCATGTCCGGCTACACCGCCGACGTCATCGCCGCCCACGGGGTGCTCGACCAGGGGGTGCACTTCATCCAGAAGCCGTTCACATTTCCCGATTTGGCTGTCAAGATCCGCCAGGTGTTGGACAACACCTGATCCATAACTCCCATTTCACACTCTAGTGTCCCGGATCAATTAGCTTCATTTGAGAACAAAAATATGCTATTGAGAGTCTGCCGACACCTACCCCGCACCGGCAAGGCGGACGGTTTATGTACCCGGAGGCATGAAAACAACTATGGCGGGCCCCATCCCCATGACAGCAGGCATGATCGCCTCCAACCGCGCCTTTATGGTCAGGCTGACGGCCGGTGTGCTGCTGATCAATCTCTTTGTTGTCTGCCTGACGGGGTTTTCCCTCTACCGGAGCAGGCAGCAGTATGAGAGCCGGGTCGCCATCCAGACCCAAAACCTTGCCCAGTCTCTCAGTCTCACCATCGACGGCATCATTAACCAGGCCGGCGGCGCCATTTTCTCGGTGGCACAGGAGATGGAGCGGCAGATCAGGCAAGGGGGTGTGGACGGCAGGGCCATGCACGGGTACATCCTCCAGCAGCAGGAACGCATACCCGAACTGGACGGCCTGAGGGTCGCGAACGCACGCGGCGAGACCGTGCACGGTGACCGGGTGGTCCCCGGCACGCCCATAAGCATTGCTGACCGGGAATGGTTCATCAAGGCCCGGAATACCCCGGCACCGGGTTTGATGATAACGAAGCCGATGTTCGGCCGTCATTCCAAGCACTGGGTCTTCAATATTGCCCGGCGCATCAATAACCCGGATGGCAGCTTTGCCGGCATCGCCTACGCCTCCATCTCGCTGGATTACCTGTTACGGCTTTTCTCCTCCTTCGACCTGGGGAAAGACGGCATCATCACCCTACGTGACGGGGAACTGACCGTCATCGTCCGTTACCCGGAGCCGCGCAGCATCGGCAGCACCATCGTATCGCCGGAGATGCGGGCGATGGTCCAGGCGGGACGAACCTCCGGCACCTATACCACCAGCGGCAGCATCGACGCCACGAAGCGGGTTTTATCCTTCCACAAGGTAGACGTCCATCCACTATACATCAACGTCGGCCGCTCATCCGATGAGTACCTGGCCCCCTGGCGTTACGACATAAGGATCATGCTGCTTTTGGCGACGGTCTTTGCCGCAGGGTCCCTGGCGGCGGCCCTG
>JBEKFJ010000163.1:0-6831 GCA_050013355.1 Oryzomonas sp. | reverse complement strand
GGCCTGGTCAAATTCGACTTCCTGGGGCTCAAGAACCTGACCGTGATCCAGAACGCCGTCAAGCTGGTGCGGGAGGGGAAGGACCCGGCGTTCGACATAACCCGGCTGCGTGACGACGACCAGGGCAGCTACGACCTCATCTCCGCCGGCAACACGACCGGCATCTTCCAGCTCGAATCCAGCGGCATGAAGGAGATGCTGGTCAAGCTCAAACCCTCCTGCTTCGAGGACGTGATCGCCGCCTGCGCCCTCTATCGTCCGGGTCCCCTGGGGTCGGGCATGGTGGACGAGTTCATCGACCGAAAGCACGGCCGCCAGAAGGTGGTTTACGACCTGCCGCAGTTGGAGCCGATCCTGAAGGACACCTACGGGGTCATCGTTTACCAGGAGCAGGTCATGCAGATATCCCGCACCCTGGCCGGCTACTCCCTGGGGCGCGCCGACCTGTTGCGCCGCGCCATGGGAAAGAAGGACCCCGTGGTCATGGCCAAGGAGAAGGAGCCGTTCCTGGCCGGAGCCAAGGAGCAGGGCATTGACCTGAAGAAGGCCGAGGCAATCTTTGACCTCATGGCCAAGTTCGCCGAATACGGTTTCAACAAGTCCCATTCGGCCGCCTATGCCCTGATCGCCTACCAGACCGCCTATCTCAAATCCCACTTTCCGGTGGAATTCATGGCCGCGCTCCTCACCTGCGACATGGACAACACGGACAAGGTCATCAAAAGCATCAGCGATTGCCGCGAACAGGGAATCGAGGTGCTGCCGCCGGACGTGAACAAGTCGGGCCACTCCTTCACCGTGGTGGGCAACTCCATGCGGTTTGGCCTGGGCGCGGTCAAGGGGATCGGCTCCGGCGCCGTGGAGGCGATCCTGGAGGCACGCGGCGACAAGCCCTTCAAGGACCTGTACGATTTCTGCGAACGGGTGGATATGCGGCGCGCCAATAAGAAGGTGCTGGAGGCGCTCATAAAGTGCGGCGCTTTCGACTCTACCGGCGCCTTTCGCGCGCCCCTGATGGGGGGGTTGGAGCAGGCCATGGCCTACGGCCAGAAGATCCAGGAGGAAAAGGCCAGCGCCCAGGTCTCCCTGTTCGGCACCGCCGAGGTGGTCAAACACAACGGCAACGGCGGCATGAAGCTCCCCAACGTCCCGGAATGGCCCGACAAGGAAAAGCTTGGCTACGAGAAGGAAGCCCTGGGATTCCTGATCACCGGACACCCCCTGGACCGCTACGTTGACGACATCAAGCGCCTGGCCAACTCCGAGATCGCCAACCTGTGCGAGCTGCCGGACGGTTGCGAGGCCCGCATCTGCGGCATAGTCTCCGCCTTCCGGGAGATCCCCACCAAAAAAGGGGACCGCATGTGCTTCGCCACCATCGAGGACCTGACCGGCTCGGTGGAAATCACCGTGTTTCCCGACACCTATGCCGAGACCTCCAGCCTGCTCAAATCCGACGACCCGCTGCTGGTGACCGGCAAACTGGAAAAGACCGAGAAGGGGGCCAAGATCCTGGTCAGCCGCCCCAGCGCAGACAACGGGCGCAGAGGGGGCCATCAGCGGGACCCCGGCCCGATGGGCGACATCAAGCTGCTCCAGGAGGCCCGGACCCAGACCACCAAGCTGGTCTGCTTCAACCTGCGCACGGACGGCCTGCCGGTGGAGCGACTGGACGCCCTCAGGGTAATCATCCAGCGCCACCACGGCAACGTGCCGGCCTGCATCCAGTTTCTTGTTTCCGAACGGAGCCGTGCGACCATGCCCCTTCCCGCGGATTTCAATGTCATGGCCAGCGATGATTTAAGGCTGGAAGTGGAGCGGCTGTTCGGATATAATGCCGCCACTTTTGAGTAGTCACTTACAACACTACATTTGCCACAGAGCCACAAAGGCACGGAGAAAAGCCAAACTACGAGGATGAATGGGGCATCTCCACCCCGATTTTGTCTTAATCAGCTGATCCTCTTCTTTTTTGAATTTCTTCGAGCCTCTGTGGCTCTGTGGCAAACACTATCGAGGTATCACTATGGCGACCCCGTTTCATCTGGAATTCGAAAAACCGATTGTGGAACTTGAGAAAAAGATCGAGGAACTGAACGCCCTGGCCGCCGACGGGCTGGATATCGGCGCCGACGTAGCCACACTGGAAGGGCGCGTGGAAGAGATGCGCAAGGAGATCTTCTCCAACCTCTCCCGCTGGCAGACCGCTCAGGTGGCGCGCCACATCAACCGCCCCTTTACCCTCGACTATATCGGACACATGTTTACCGAATTCGTGGAACTGCACGGCGACCGCAACTTCGGCGACGACCACGCCATCATCGGCGGCCTGGCCCGTTTCGACGGCCGGCCGGTCATGGTGATCGGCCACCAGAAGGGGCGCGACACCAAGGAGAAGGTCTACCGCAACTTCGGCATGCCCAACCCGGAAGGATACCGCAAGGCACTGCGCCTGATGCAGATGGCCGAACAGTTCAAGCTGCCGGTCATCACCTTCGTGGATACGCCCGGCGCCTACCCCGGCATCGGCGCCGAGGAGCGCGGCCAGGCCGAGGCCATTGCCCGCAACCTGCGCGAGATGGCCAGCCTGCGCACCCCGATAATCGTCTGCGTCACCGGCGAAGGCGGCTCCGGCGGGGCTCTGGCCATCGCCGTGGGCGACCGCATCCTGATGCTGCAGCACTCGGTCTATGCCGTTATCTCCCCGGAGGGATGCGCCGCCATCCTCTGGTCCGACGGCACCAAGGGTGAGCAGGCCGCTGAGGCGCTCAAGCCCACCGCCAAGGATATCATCGGCCTTGGGGTCATCGACGAGATCATTACCGAGCCCATCGGGGGCGCCCACCGCGATGCCAAAGCCATGGCCGCGACTCTTAAAGAGGCCATTGCCCGCAACCTGGCGAAACTGAGCAAGCTCTCCCCCGACGACCTTGTGGAGCAGCGCTACCAGAAGTTCCGCGCCATGACGCGCTGCGTGGAATAGGGACATTGTTGGAACGCCTGCAAAAACTCATCTCCCAGGCCGGGATCACCTCCCGCCGGGCTGCCGAGGAGTTGATCCTGAACAGCCGGGTCACGGTCAACGGCACGGTGGTTACCGAGCTGGGGAGCAAGGCCGATCCGGCCCAGGACTGCATCGCCGTGGACGGCAAGCCGCTCCAGTTCAGCGAAAAGCACCTCTATATCCTGCTCAACAAGCCGACCGGCTACATCACCGCCCTGAAGGACTCCCAGGGGAGGCCGCTGGTGACCGATCTCCTGAAAGGTGTGGAAGAGCGGGTGTATCCGGTGGGCAGACTGGACTACAATACCGAGGGGCTTCTGCTCCTGACCAACGACGGGGAGTGGGCAAACCGCCTGATGCATCCGCGCCACGAGGTGGAGAAGGAGTATCACGTCAGGGTGCGGGGCAAGGTGCTGGAACAGCAGTTGAAACGAATGGCGGGCGGGGTCGAGTTGGAGGAAGGGGTCACTGCGCCGGCAGTGGTGCAGCTGGTGAAGAGCAGCGACCAGAATGACTGGATCTCGGTGACGATCCACGAGGGGAGAAACCGCCAGGTGCGGCGCATGTGCGAGGCGGTCAGCCTCTCCGTGGTGCGCCTGCGGCGGGTACGCTACGGCAGCCTGGAGATCGGGGCGTTAAAACCGGGGCAATTCCGGTACCTGACCGAGGCAGAGGTGAAGGGGTTGCTCCAACCGGAACAGGCATTACAGCCTGAGCCGCAGAAGGCACAGAAGATACAGAAACCGCGCATTACGGCAGAAGCCGGCACGACCGTGGGGCGCCCACCCGCCCGGTCGCCCGAAAAACAGACAAAAAAACAGCCCTCCCGAACGAAGCCCGGAGAATCCCCGCGACCACGCCGGTAAGGGGGCTAGCAATAATAAGTGCTCCTAAGCTGCTTTTTCGATTGAAGAAAATTCAGGCGGCCTGTTTCCAAGGATTGATCCGGGCCAGATCCTCCGATGCCCCCCGCTCCGCTTCCTCTGTTTCGAAATCAGCCTGCAGCCCCAGCCAGAACCCGGCGGTCGTTCCGAAGAACCTGGCCAACCGGACGGCCGTATCAGCGCCGATCCCTCGCTTGCCTTGGCAGATTGCGGAAATCCTAGACTCCGGCACGCCGATCTCCCTTGCAAGCCGATATTGGCTGATACCCATGGGTACCAGGAATTCCTCTTTCAGCACTTCTCCCGGATGGATGTTTGGCAGTTTGTTCATACTCATTACCTTAAGATGCGTCGATATATTTCAATAATGATCGCGACACTGTGCAATCAAGATGGTATCACCTTCGACTGAATACACCAGACGGTGGCAGCTATCTATTCTGCGAGACCAGAAACCGGCTAGTTGATGCTTGAGCGGTTCTGGCTTGCCGATACCGACAAAAGGTTCTCGCTGAATATCCCGAATAAGCTGATTTATGCGTTTGAGCATCGCCTTGTCGGTCATCTGCCAGAAGAAGTAGTCTTCCCATGCTGCGGTTGAGAATTTGATCATCATTCCGTCAAGTCTTTGATCTGCCCGCCGCCTGCACGTAGTTCCTCGACTGATTCAAGCAGTCGCTTAGCCCCTTGGGGATTATGGAGCAGATATGCGGTTTCTTCAAATGCATGGAAATCGTCGAGGGAAAGGATGACAACGGGTTTACCACGCTGGCTGGTCACTACTACGGGAATGTGGTCTTCGTTAACTGATCGCATGACATCTGCCAAATGTTGGCGCGTATAAGTATAGGTTAAGGCATTCATTGATAGCACCTCCTTGCCAAATATGTACATAACATAGTACATATCAGTAGAAAAATCAAGGAATGAATCCTAGTGGAATATTGTTGATTTTCAATTAGCCGAACAGAAAATGGCCGGTCGGCAGGGTACCCCCTAAAGGGAGGAAACCCCACCGATCCGGCCATCATCTGAATTAACTTTTGCGCGTCAGAATAATATGGTAATGAGGGAATGTATTTCCAAGCCCCCGTATTACTGAAACGGGGGAATTTACAGGAGATCATCAAATGGCAATTGTTCGTTCTGATAAATGCGGACTAGATTTTTCACGTACTAAGCGCGACTATCATGTTTGTTGGAGTCAATGAAGATCTTAGACATCGCTGTAGATTTCATCCCGCTATACGGTCATGTACCGGGCAACTGTGATGGGCTTGTAAAATTCGGCAGGGAGTTTTTTCTTTGATTGTGACTGCTTCTTCTCAACCCGTCCGTATCGCTGCATTACGAACTGGTAGAAGTCGGCAACCTCCCGGCGGGCGGAGTCAGGGAGGGGGGAAAGCTCAAGGATTTTGGCTGACGATTTCATGTGATGTCACCTAGACTGAATTTTTGGTGATACTATATCTTAGTCATACGTTATTGGCTATCGTTTGTCAGCCCAGGGGTAATTCCGATGTTACCATTTCAAGGGCAAACCCCTTTCTGATCTTATCCCCCCCTACGCCTATGCTGTTCTACTTCTCCGCCTTCGCCTTCTTGAGATTCTCCTGGAACATCTCCGGCGTAAAGCCGTGCATGACGATCTCGTTCTGCCCTGTGCCGAACACAATTACCGGGATGGACTGGCTCTTGTATTTGTCGGTCAAGAGCGTCATGGCCTGGGCATCCTGCTCCACGTCGCGGTTGGTGAAGGGGATGTTGTTCTTGGCAAGGTACTCCTTGGCCTCACGGCAATGCGGGCACCAGGAGACCGAATAGAGCACGATCTGGGGGAACTTTTTTGCCTCTTGCGCCTTGACGGGGTTGAGTTTGCTCTGGGTATCCTCTCCGGCGGCCACGGCCCCGGACGCCACTGTCAGCGTGAGCATGACGGCAGCCAAAATCCTGTTGATCATCGTTTATTCTCCTTGGGTGCGGTTACCACCAGTTGTTGTCGCTGCAGGGTAAAGGTCAGCGCCTTCTCCTCGCCCTCCCGCCGTATCTTCAAAACAACCGGGGTCCCGGCGATCCCCCGAAGCCGTTTGTAAACCATCTGCCGGAAATCGCCCCCCAGGGTCGGTTTTCCGTCGATATGGGTAATGACGTCCCCCACCCTGATCCCTGCCACGTGGGCCGGCCCGCCGGTCACAAGCTGCCTGACCGTGATCTGGCCATCGGATGCGGCCACGCCGTCGATACCGACGCCGCCGAAGTTTTTCTCGCTGTTGGCCGCCAATGCCGGCAGCGCCGTCATGGCCACAAACAACATTATCAGCAGGGTTTTCATGGATTTAATGTATCACAGGGCAACGGTAGGGTCAAACAAACAAGGGCCTTGCAACTCCCGCCCCATTGCACGTATCATCTGGTACAATATTATGTACCTGATGAGTGCTCGTCTCTCGCCAAGCAGCCCCCTTTTTGACAAAGGTGGACTTGACCCTCCGTAGACGATTGACGTTTATCAGGGATATTTATGAGTGGAGATAGATAACTATGAAAACTCGGATACGGACACTTCTGGCCAACGGCGCAAGCGGCCGGGAATGCGTGGTTGCGGGATGGGTGCGCTCGGTGCGCGCCTCCAAGGAGGTGGCCTTTGTCACGCTGAACGACGGCTCCGACATGGCCGGACTCCAGGTGGTGGTGGGGAAGGATCTGGCAAACTTCGACTCGGCCTGCCGTATCGGCACCGGCGCGGCCCTGCGGGTGCACGGCACCTTGGAGGAATCCCCGGCGGCAGGGCAGCAATGGGAGTTGCACGCCACCATCGTCGAGATCATCGGCGATGCCGACGACGCCTATCCGTTGCAGAAAAAACGCCACACGTTCGAGTACCTGCGCACCATCGCCCACCTGCGGCCTCGGACCAACACCCTGGGCGCCGTGTTCCGCCTA
>JBEKFJ010000162.1:0-6838 GCA_050013355.1 Oryzomonas sp. | reverse complement strand
ATCGAGGCGCTATCTTGACGAGGCCTTCGGCCTCCCCCTTGCGGGGCGCCTTCGCGGTCCAATTTGCTCTGAAAATTGTCGTTGGCTCGTCTTCGGCTCCTCAACGTACGGTGCTGTACGCCTTCGTCGCCTCAATCCTAGCCGCCTTGATTTCATCCCTGATTTGAAATCGGCAGTAGTCAAGAAGGGAGGTGCTGCCGGATGCAAAAATAGCGGGAACTCTCGTGAGTTCCCGTTCGAAGGCATGTGGCAAACAGTATGCCCGTTTTCGGGCTGTACGTCAATCGACAGTAATTGGTTTTATTTCGGGGGCTTATGCGTAACTAGCTGGAATGTCTGCGTTAATTATTTGCCGTCGCTGTCGGTGGGAGGAGCAGTCTTCTCCGGACTACCGGCACAATGGCGATTCTCTTCATAGTTTGTTATCCGGAACCAGGGATAATTCACCGGGAGATGATCCGCCCGTTTGCCGCCCGGAAATCAGGCGGCGGTCTGCAGGGTCCTGATGGTGCACATGATGTCGCGCACATAGCCGCACTCGCAGAAAGTGCCCCGTTGTGCCGAGAAGTTCGGGTCAACGCAGTAGCGGGGGTATTCTGCGGAGAGTGCCTTGCCCACGCAATAGGTGGCGCCGGTGTACAGATCGGAGAATTCCGACACGTCGAGGGCCATGGTCGATCCGCATGACGGGTTAAGGTGGGTAAAGAGCAATACCCCTGTCTCGCGGTTCTTATAGCTCCCCTGATAGCCATGCAACTTCAGGGATGGATCGGACAGGAGCTTGATCTTGGTCGGCCACTCCGTGGCGCAGCAGGGGCATATCTTGAATATGGCCGCTGATTTTGCAAGCCTTTTGGCCTGCTTCGGATAAACGGGTTTCATGTCTCTGCCCCCTTGTCGGTACGGTGACTGCCGTATCGTGGCACCTGTGTCCGTTTGGCACATTTTAAAATGATACTGACGTGTTACAGGTATGTATCGCCAGATTCGTGCCAGATCCGTGGTTGGAGTAATTCCGTGAAGTTATGCTGATCGGAGAGATTAGGGGTGTATCCGGAGGGTACAGTTGTGTTCGTGTGGTACAGGTGGAGGGGAGTGGGAGAGGAGGTACTGCCGGGTTATGATAATCTTCCAGTCTCAAAAGCGTATGCGGTTTTTTTAAAAAGATGTTGTCTTTGTGTTATTGGCAGGCTATAAAACGCTCATTGATTCTGAACTTACTCTCAATAGAAAGGGTAACTATGAGACCTGTACAAATTGTAATGATTCTTGCATCCGCAACACTTATGGCTTGCGGCAGCGGGACGTCAACTAACACTCCAACAACACTCGCAGCAGGGCAATCAGTCACGTTAGCTAGTGGTGAGTCAATTGAGGTGCCTTCCGGGACAACGGTTCAGTCAAACGGTAGTACCGTGACCTTGAATGGAGATCACAACACCGTCCACACTGCTGCTGGAGCCGTTGTGTCTGCTCCAGCCAGCGCTACTGGTGCAGCAGACAATACTGTTATTGCTAATTAGCATTGCATCTCGCAAATCGTCTTGCACAGGCCCACCCCCAATCAATGGGGGTGGGCCTGTTTTGCTGCAAGCCTGCTTTGACCTCACGGCTTTCCCAAAGACCGGAAAGCGCAGTTTCCATTCAAACCTTATTCATCACCGAAAAACTATAATATGATAGCCTCGTTCGAATGCTGCATAGTACAAAAAGGAGAAGCACCATGCAACTTGGGCAAGCGCAATACATCACCAGCAGCACCGGCAGGAAAAAAACCGTTATCCTGCCTATCCGCGAATACCATCGACTGCTTTAGGATTTGCATGATCTAACGGTGGTAGCCGAACGGCGTGAGGAGTATCCCATTTCGCTTGAGGAAATGAAGTAACGCCTAGCCGATCATGCCCCCGTTTAACATCCTGTTAGGTAAGCCGAACGACGTTACCTGTTGCTATTTCTTTACCTTCCCAAAGAGTTATGGATTTGCCCGGTGACAGCATTGGCATCACAAAATCTGGGTTTAAGAATTTTACTGCCACCTCATAGGTCTCACCTAGTTGTAGAGTCCGACCTTCATGAAACAGCCGACAGTCAAAGCCTTCCCCGTTAACAAACAACGGGCATCCGTAGATGTTTCCCTCTATCGCGCCTTGCCGACCCCCTTCAGCAGTCGTCTTGAAACGAACTCTGATATATGCGTCAGGTTTCATCCTTTTTCCTAAGAGAGGCTATGAGGGACGGTGTTTTGTGTGATAGTGGAGGGAGGGAGGTCAATCTTCCGAGGTTCGAACAGTGCTCCCGGTCAGCTTACTTATGCCCGACAACTCGCCCCCGAACGATTTTACGGGCCAAGCGACGCATGTGGATTATGCCTATGACCGTTATGCGCGCCGCTTCAATATGGTAGATCAACCGATATTCCTTGACGAAAAGTTCCCGAATGGTTTTTTTGCGTAACTCAGGTACGATCCTGCCCCTGTTGAAAAGGCTTTCCAGGCTTCTTCCGGCCTCAAGTGCCTCTTGTACGAAAGCTGCCGCGTAGAACTCTGAATCCTTGGCGATATACTCCGCAATAGATTCAAGATCGGCGATTGCTTGAAACGACCAGACTACTTGAGCCATTTCGCGAACCGTTTTTCAACCTCATCCTGTGAATAGACCCGTCCTTCACGAGCATCCTGCAATCCATGCTCAATTTTCTGCATGACAAACAAATGATATTGAATGTCGTCCAACGAACAGTTCTCCGGCATCCGTGCGAGAAGTTCTGTCACTTCGTCTTTTGCGGTTTGCATACATTTGCCTTTTGCATCAATATGTTATCAACCAATATGATTTATGATACGTGATGTGACATAATTACGCAAGTCTGAACAAATGGGATAATTTCGGGAGAGTCTGCCCCCAATTTACCACTATCTCATGCCCCCGTTTAACATCCAGTTAAAACCTTCGGTTGAAAAAGATCTGCGAAAACGTTTAGCCCGTGAAATCATTAAATATCGCATCGAGCGCAGCAAAATCCAATTCCTTCTCGGCCAACTCTCTGATTAGATCGAGTTTTTCCTTGTCCTCTCCTGTGATCTTGGAGACATCTTCGGTGATGATCTTATACAATTCTGATGTGGTTTGGGCCTCAGTCCTCATGTACGGTATTTTACTCCGGTAGAGTATCTTCTGGGTTATCCCGCTGACCGGGGCTAGTCCGGGAATAATCAGCCCAACAATTTTATTCCGGTATTCGGGCATTTGATAAAGATTTGCCAGTGTTACGAGAAGTTCATCACGGCTGCTGGTGACAATGAGCAACGAGGAGGGTTTGAGCAACTCGGTGACACGTTGAGTCGAGGCGGCGCCGATTTGAACGTTATGAATGATCCGGCCAACGTCTCGGCGGTTTCCGTACAGCGGGAGATCAAGAAGTTTGGAAATGCGTCGCAAGGTTGGATCTGCCAACACCGGATTGTACTCAAATCCACTCAAAACTACAAATGGCTCGTCAGCAAGGGCACGCTGCAGATAGTCAAAAATGCGGACCTTTTTCTCGGAGGCAAGTTTATTTGCCAACAAGGCTTTTACCTTGACACCTTCCTTCTCAAACAGCGCAAGATTCATAGAGACATTATCAACAACATTGCCAAGCCCCCCACCTGTAACCATAAGCACTGAGGCGCCGAGCAGTCGGGCGATTCGAGCGTTGGAAAGTTTCATGATTGAACCGACGCCAGGATGGCCGGAACCTTCGATAATCAGAAAATCACATTTCTTTTCAAGCTCGGCACAGGCTTGGAGAATGATTTCCTGGAGATGCCCCGGTTGTATTTCGCCATCGACAATCTTTTTCGTGGTATCCGGATAAACAACAACAGGAGACATATATTTTATGTTTCTGGTCAGGCCAAAGACCTGGGCGATTAATGCGGCATCCTTGTCCACCGTAAGTCCGTTGTAGGTTACCGGTTTTGGTCCTAAAGGCTTGATAAATCCGATCCGTTGATATTTTTTTCTAGCCAGATGGAGCAGTGAGATGCAGGTCGTGGTTTTCCCGCTGTTCTGACCGGTTGCAGCTATGAATATTTTCAGAGCCATGCAAAACTCCAATTTAAGCGTGATTCATATGTTTATTCACAAGATCAATAAATTATTGATGGTGGTCCTCACCCGGAATCTTAGAACTTGTTCGTAAATAACTTTGTTCAGGTATCGTTCCCGGCTTTGGGGGAGATTTTCCTGACCTGATTGAGTAAAACCACAGGCGTAGCCGGGCTGCGTCGAGGATTTTACGATTGAGGGACAGGGAAAGATGCCCCGAAGACGGGATGCGAGACCCAAAGCTTTATTTACGAATAAGTTCTTAGCCAAAATAGCATGTATTGCTACAAAAATCCCTTCTAAAATCCGGTTTTCGGCCCAAATCAGCCATTCCGAATACCCCTTCACAACAATCCTGTTGCCAACAAATCTGTTTGCACTTCGTGCTCGCCCCGCCCACAACAACAAAGCCCCGCCTCCCTCACGGGAAACGGGGCCTGATTGCAGCCTTTGTTATCGTAGCGCTACTTCTTTGCTTTTTTCGCCGCCGGTTTGGCAGCAGATTTCGCTACCGGCTTGCCCGCCGCCTGCAACGCCTCCTTCATGGCATGTCCCATCTTGGTCGGGCTCTCGGCCACCACCACCCCGCACTCGTTCAGGGTGCGGATCTTGTCCTCGGCCTTGCCCTTGCCGCCGGTGATGATGGCGCCGGCATGGCCCATGCGCTTGCCCGGAGGCGCGGTGACGCCGGCGATAAAGGCGGCCACCGGCTTCTTCATGTTCTCCCTGATCCAGTGGGCGGCCTCTTCCTCGGCGCCGCCGCCGATCTCGCCGATCATAAAGACCGCCTCGGTCTGGGGGTCGTTGTTGAACAGCTCCAGCACGTCGATGAACTTCATGCCGATGATCGGGTCGCCGCCGATGCCGACGCAGGTGGACTGCCCCAGCCCCATGTCGGTCAACTGCTTGACCGCCTCATAGGTCAGGGTGCCGCTGCGGGAGACCACTCCCACCTTGCCCGGCTTGTGGATGTACCCCGGCATGATGCCCAGCTTGCACTGGCCCGGGGTGATGACGCCGGGACAGTTGGGGCCGACCAGCAGGGTCTTGCTCCGCTCCTGCAGCGATCGGGCCAGGACCATGTCCCGCACCGGAATCCCCTCGGTGATGCAGACCGCCAGGTCCAGTTCTGCGGCGCAGGCCTCCAGAATCGCGTCGGCAGCCGCCGGGGGCGGGACGAAGATCATGGAGATGTTTGCCTTGGTGTAGCGCACCGCCTCTTCCACGGTGTTGAACACCGGGATGCCGTCGATGTGGATGCCCCCCTTGCCGGGGGTGACGCCGGCCACGATGTTGGTGCCGTAGGCACGGCACTGCTGGGTATGGAACAGGCCGCTGCGGCCGGTAATCCCCTGCACGACTATCTTTGAGTTCTTATCGATCAGTATAGACATGGTCTACTTACCCCCCAGTCCTAGCATCTTGACGATCCTCTTGGCGCCGTCCCCCAGGTTGTCGCCCACCTGCACATTGAGGCCGGATTCCATGAGGAGTCGTTTCCCCTCCACAACGTTGCTGCCGTCCATGCGCACCACGATGGGGAGGTGGCACTGCACCTCGCTGGCCGCCTCGATGATCCCCTGGGCGATGACGTCGCAGCGCATGATGCCGCCGAAGATGTTGACGAAGACCGCCTTGACGTCGCAATCCTCCAGAATGATCTTGAACGCCTCGGCCACCTTCTCCCGGGTGGCGCCGCCCCCCACGTCCAGGAAGTTGGCCGGCTCGCCGCCGAATTCCTTCAGCACGTCCAGGGTGGCCATGGCAAGGCCTGCGCCGTTGACCATGCAGCCGATGGAGCCATTCAGCTTGATATAGGCCAGGTCGTACTTGCCCGCGTTGATCTCCAGCGGGTCGAGTTGGGAGTAGTCCACCATGTCCGGATATTCCCGGTGACGGTACACAGCGTTGTCGTCAAAGGTCACCTTGCCGTCCATGGCAAGGAGCCAGCCGGCCTTGGTGACCACGAGGGGGTTGATCTCCACCATGTAGCAGTCCTTTTCGATGCAGCAGCGGTACAGGTTGAGGATCAATTCCACGCAGTCCTCGCACACCACGCCGGTCAGCCCCAGGGCCAGGGCGATCTTGCGGGCCTGGTAGGGACGCAGCCCCATGAGCGGGTCAATGGTCAGGACATGGATCTTCTCCGGCGACTTGTGGGCCACCTCCTCGATGTCCATGCCCCCTTCCGGGGAGGCGATCAGGCAGTAGCGGGACGTGGCGCGGTCCAGGGTGATGGAGAGGTAGAACTCACGGGCGATCTCCACCGCCTCCTCCACCAGGATGCGGCGGACCTTGAGCCCCTCCGGTCCGGTCTGGGGCGTGACGAGCTTTTTGCCGAACAGTTCCTTGGCTACATCGTTGGCCTGTTCCGGGTGGTGGACGATCTTGACCCCGCCTGCCTTGCCGCGCCCGCCCGCATAGATCTGGGCCTTGACCACGCAGTGGCCCCCCATCTCCTTGGCCGCCCGCTCCACCTGGTCTGCGGTCAACGCCACCCGGCTTCGGGGTACGGGGATGCCGAATGTGCTGAAGATCTCCTTGGCCTGATACTCATGAATGTTCATGGCAAGCTCCGTCCGTAAGAATTTTGGGGGATTATAGCAGGAAAAATTGCGTAGACAAGATACAATTTATTCGGAGTGAATTTTTTTATTTTGAATAAAATCTACCGTGACTGACGGGTGTTCTGGCGGTCCAGCTTGGCATATTCCGCCTCGGAAGGGCGCAGATAGACCGGCAGAAG
>JBEKFJ010000161.1:0-9535 GCA_050013355.1 Oryzomonas sp. | reverse complement strand
GGCGGAGTAGGCCTGCTACGCCTCCGCAGGGCTTTTAGCAGAACCGTTCCGGTTCTGTCCCTACGGGATGAACTCCGCTGCGCTTCGTCACCGATAATCGCCGGAGGCGATTATACTGCGGGTGCGACGATCTGGCTATTTTTGAACAACCTGGGTTTTCAACAGCCTGTTAGAAGGGGGGGGTTCATGCTGACCAGGATAAATCATATCGGCATTGCCGTGAGGTCGCTTGACGATGCCCTTCCGTTCTACCGGGATAATCTCGGAATGACCTTTGCGGGTATCGAAGAGGTCGTGGAGCAAAAGGTGCGGGTCGCCATGCTGCAGGTGGGCGAATCCAAGATCGAGCTTCTGGAGCCCACCGGCGAGGATAGCCCGGTTGCGAAGTTCCTGGAAAAGAGCGGTCCCGGCATCCATCATCTGGCGTACGAGGTTGAGGATATCGAGGCCGCCATCGCCGGGCTGCTGGCCGACGGGGCGCGGATGATCGACGAGAGGCCGAGAAGCGGTGCCCACGGGACTCGGATCGCCTTCGTGCACCCGAAAAGCAGCAACGGCGTCCTTACGGAGTTGTGCCAGACAGGTCGTTGAAAATCTACTGCGGGGCTGGTCTGCTGCGTTGCCACTCACTCATAAGCGGGGGCGTACCGAGGGGTACGTCTCGCTTCCTCGCTCGCTTGCGCCTTGCATACCAGCCTCCTCGCGACGATTTTCAACAACCTGCGGGCACAGAGTTGAAAAAACCAAATGATGGCAGGACTGATTTTTTTGTTGACAGGCCGTCATTCTTTCAGTAAGTTACATCTCTTCGAAAAAACCATGGTCTGCCACTGGCAGATCTGCAGCATGTGAGGAAGCTATGAAAACAGAAGTTGCAAAAGCGGAAAACGTAAAACGGGACTGGTACCTGGTCGATGCACAGGATATTGTGTTGGGACGCTTGGCTACTCAGATTGCCAATGTGTTGCGCGGCAAGAACAAGGCCATTTTTACCCCCAGCGTGGACACCGGTGATTTCGTCATCGTGGTGAACGCCGAGAAGATTGCGCTGACCGGCCGCAAGCTGGACAATAAGATGTACTACCACCACACCGGCTTTCCGGGCGGCCTGAAGGAGATCACCGCGGGCAAGCTTCTGGAGAAAAGACCGGAAGACCTTATCCGCAAGGCTGTCAAGGGCATGCTCCCCAAGAACAAGCTCGCCCGGCACATGCTCAAAAAGCTCAAGGTCTATGCCGGCGCCAGCCATCCCCATGACGCCCAGCAGCCCAAGAACCTGGCATTTTAATACTCTGAGGAGATATACGATATGGCAGCAGTCAGCTATTATGGCACAGGGAAGCGCAAGAGTTCGATAGCCAGGGTATGGCTCAAACCGGGCGAGGGCAAGTTCACGGTCAATAATAAGACACTGGACGAGTATTTCGGCCGGGAAACCTCCAAGATGGTCGTGCGCCAGCCGCTGGAACTGGTCGAAAAGGTCGGCATGTACGATATCTATGTGACGGTGCAGGGCGGGGGCGACTC
Organism: Oryzomonas sp.; assembly: GCA_050013355.1. Classification (GTDB taxonomy): domain Bacteria; phylum Desulfobacterota; class Desulfuromonadia; order Geobacterales; family Pseudopelobacteraceae; genus Oryzomonas. Next base: position 8,008 of record JBEKFJ010000161.1, on the reverse strand, counting down.
CGGCCAGGCCGGCGCCATCAAGCACGGCATCACCAAGGCCCTGCTGGAAATCGACGCCGAATTGCGCGGGGTACTCAAGAAAGCCGGCTTCATTACCCGTGACTCCCGCGTGAAAGAGCGCAAAAAATACGGCAGGGCCGCAGCCCGCGCACGTTTCCAGTTCTCCAAGCGTTAATCGCTGGATTAGACCGTACTGGTATGGTAGAAGGGGAAATCCGCAAGGGTTTCCCTTTTTTGTTTGGAGTTTGTTGAAAAACAGCCATCAGGCCTTCGTCCTCGAAAGCCCTTTCGTGCGGCGTAGCGCCCGGCCTTCGCAGCCAAAGCTGCTTCGGCGGAGTAGGCCTGCTACGCCTCCTCGGGGCATTTAGCAGAACCGTCCCGGTTCTGTCCCTGCGGGATGAACTCCGCTGCGCTTCGTCACCGATAATCGCCGGAATCGATTATACTGCGGGTGCGACGATCTGACTATTTTTGAACAACCTGAATTTTTCGACCTTTTTGGAGGCTTGCCATGTTGAACGTCGCCATAGTTGGAGCCAGCGGTTACACCGGTCTGGAGTTGATCCGCATCCTGTACTGCCATCCCGAGGCGGCGGTGACCTGCCTTACCTCCGAGCAGAGCGCCGGCAAGAGGATCTCCGATGTTTTTCCCGCCTTGCGGGGACGGTGCGATCTGGTGCTTGAGAATCTGGAGCCTGTGCGGGTTGCGGAGAAGGCCGACGTCATCTTCACTGCCCTGCCCCACAAGGCGGCCATGGAGGTGGTGCCCACCTTGATGAAACTGGGTAAAACGGTGATCGACCTGTCTGCCGACTACCGGCTTGCCGACCCGAAGGTCTACGGGGCCTGGTATGAAGAACATCTCAATCCTGCCAACCTGAAGAAGGCGGTCTACGGCCTGCCGGAGATCAGGCGGGCCAGGATCAAGGGGGCACGGCTGGTGGCCAATCCGGGTTGCTACCCGACCAGCATCATCCTCGGCTTGGCGCCGCTGTTGAAAAAAGGGGTGATCGATCCGCACAGCATCATCGCGGATTCCGCCTCAGGCGTAAGCGGCGCAGGCAGGTCGGCCAAGGTGGACAGTCTGTACTGCGAGGTAAATGAGGGCTTCAAGGCTTACGGTGTCGGCGGGGCCCACCGGCATACACCGGAGATCGAGCAGGAGTGCCCATGGATCGGGGGATACTCTCCACCATGTACGCGATCCCGACGAAAGAGGCGACGACAGAAAAGCTGGTCACGCTCTACCAGGAGTACTACGCCGGCGAGCCCTTTGTGCGGGTGCTCCCCCAGGGGAGTCTCCCTTCGACCGCTTTCGTGCGGGGGTCAAACTTTTGCGACATAGCCCCCCTGGTTGACAGCCGCACCGGGCGGATCATCGTGGTCTCGGCCATCGACAACCTGGTCAAGGGGGCCTCGGGACAGGCCGTGCAGAACATGAACATCGTCTGCGGGTTCCCGGAGACACTGGGGCTGGAAGGCTTGGCGCTCTTCCCTTGACCGGACACCTGCCGATACATCTCGATGAAGCACGGGCCAAGGGGTGGAATGAGCTGGACGTCGTCTTTGTCAGCGGCGACGCCTACATCGACCATCCGGCCTTCGGCATCCCGCTGCTGGCCCGCTGGCTGGAGGCGCACGGCTTCCGGGTGGGGATCATTCCCCAGCCGGACTGGCGCTCGAAGGAGCCCTTTATGGTGCTGGGGCGTCCGCGGCTGTTCTTTGCCGTATCGGCCGGTGCCATGGATTCCATGGTGGCCCATTACACACCAGCGCGCAAGCTGCGCCGCGATGATGCCTATACCCCGGGCAACCGCCACGGAGCCCGTCCCAATCGCGCCACCGTCATCTATACCTCGCGGCTGAAAGAGGCCTACAGGGACGTGCCGGTGGTCATCGGCGGCATCGAGGCATCCCTGCGCCGTTTTGCCCACTACGACTATTGGGAGAACAAGGTCCGCCGCTCGATCCTCTTTGACGCCAAGGCCGACCTGCTGATCTACGGTATGGGCGAATCGCCCTTACTGGAGCTGGCACGGCGCATGGCAGGGGGTGAATCTATTGCGGAGATCAAGAGTGTACGGGGCACGTGCCGTGTCGGGCGGGAGTCTGAGGACCGACTTTCAGCCGACCCGTCTGACCTTGCGCATGGGGAGAATGTGCGCATCCCCTCCTTTGAGGAGGTCGCTGTTGACAAGAAACAATTCGCCGAGGCCTTCCGCCTGGCCTACCGGGAACAGAACCCCTTCTCTGCCCGGACAATAGTCCAGCCGCACGGCGACCGCCTGCTGGTGTGCAATCCGCCTTCCCCGCCCCTGAATCAAGGGGATATGGACAGGATCTATGCGCTCCCTTTTGAAAAGACGCCCCATCCCTCGTACCGCGAACCGATTCCGGCCTGGGATCAGATCAAGGCTTCCGTCACCAGTCACCGGGGCTGTTTTGGCGGTTGCGCGTTCTGCGCCATCACCATGCACCAGGGCAGACTGATCCAGTCCCGCAGCGAGGCCTCGATCATTGCCGAGGTGGATGCGCTTGCCCGCCAAAGCTGGTTCCGGGGCAGCATCAGCGACGTCGGCGGGCCGACCGCCAATATGTATGGCCTTGCCTGCAAACATCCCGAAGCCATGCGGCTCTGCCGCCGGGGGAGCTGTATCTTCCCCTCCATCTGCACGCACCTCGATACCGCCGACAAACGCTCCGTCGCCCTCCTGCAACGGGTTCGGAATCGGCAGGGGGTCAAACACGTGGCGGTTTCGTCGGGTGTCCGCTATGACCTGATGGAACGGCAGCCCGGCTATTTTCGGGAACTGGTGGGCCATCATGTCGGCGGATTGCTCAAGATCGCGCCCGAACACCTTGGGGAGCATGTCACGGCACTGATGCGCAAGCCGGGCAGGAAGGCCTTCGAACGCTTTTTGGTCCGCTTTCGCGAGGAAAGCGCCCGCCTCGGCAAACGGCAGCACATCGTTCCCTACCTGATGTCGGGGCATCCCGGCTGCAGTGTGGCGGATATGCTGGAACTGGCCCTGGCACTCAAAAAACTGGGGATGACCGTCGAACAGGTCCAGGACTTCACCCCAACGCCGGGGACGCTCTCCACCTGCATGTACTACACCGGTATCGATCCGGAAACCGGGAAAGCGGTGTATGTCCCGGCCGGAGACCGGGAGAAGGGGCTCCAGAAGGCGCTTGTGCTGTGGCACCAACCGGGAGAGAGGAACAAGGTATTGGAAGCGCTCAGGGAGTTGGGGCGTGAGGATGCGGCGGTGATGCTGGGCGTGCCAAACAGCATACCTGGGCGACCGCATACCGCGAGCCGGAAGGCAAAAAAAACCCGCTGAAGTCGTCAGCGGGTTTTTTGGGGAAATAGGTGGACGGAATTACTTGATCTTGTTGACGTTGGATGCCTGAAGCCCCTTGGGGCCCTGGGTGATGTCGAAGGTGACCGCGTCCCCTTCGGCGAGGGATTTGAAACCATCGCCCATGATGGCGGAAAAATGCACGAAAACGTCCTCGCCGCCCTCCTGCTCGATAAAGCCAAACCCCTTTGTGTCGTTAAACCATTTAACCTTGCCCTGTGCCATTTTCCTACCTCCTTTTTTCTCCGGTCCTTCGCCGGAAGATGAGATACCGCTTAAGTTTCCGGAGTCTTGATGCAGGAAAACCGCCAAGCTTGGTGTAAAACTTGATTCTGCAACGTTCTGCAAACTTCCGAAACTTGCTGCCCGTGTCGTTTATCATAGACACAAAGCGCGTGTCAAGAACTTTTAGCGATAAAATTCGTGCCTTGTTATGGTGTTACGGCGCCTTCACTTCATCGGATTTCGTCTTGAGTTTTTTGACCAGTTCGTTGTAACCGTTGGTGGTGATGATCTTATTGAACTGGGTGCGGTAGTTGGAAACCAGGCTGACCCCTTCGATGACCACGTCATACACCATCCATTTACCGTTCTCGTTGAGCAGGCGGTAGTCCAGCGAGTATTCGTCGCGTTTCGGGGTGATTACCTTGGATCTTACCTCGGCGTAGTTGCCATCGACCGTTTCCTTCAGGTAATCGATCTTTTCGTTGTTGTAGGACTCGATCTTGCCGGCATAGGAGTTTTCCAACAGCGATGCGAAAAGGTCGGTAAACTGTTTGCGTTCGGCTGGAGTGCGTTGATTCCAGTTCTTGCCGAGCGAACGTTTTGCCATCTCGGAATAGTCGAAGATAACGCTGATAGCCTTTTTAAGGGCCTGGCGCCGCTCTTGTTCATGTTGCTTCAGGTTTTTGTCGGCTACGATGCGGACCACCTCGTCCACGGTCTTTTTGATGTTGTCGGTAACCCCGGCAAAGGCGTTGCCTGCCAGGAATATCCCGGTCATGATCATTACAATGTAACGTCTCAGCATTGATTCCTCCCATTATTTCGTGCCGCTAGGCGGCGGTTCCCCGACGGCATAGTCCAGGTTGGCCCTGGCGATCTTGTAGTTGTAGATCGACTGGAAATAGGCGGCGCGCATACGGGCATAGGCCTGCAGGGCGTCGAATATCTCTTTGGCGGGGCCTATGCCGAAATCGAAGTTCGCCAGGGCGGTCACCGTCCATTTTTTCGCGTTGGTATAGGCTGATTGGGATGCAGTAACGCTGATTTCGGCCTCCTTCAGTTCCAGGTAGAATTTCCTGATCTGCAGCGGGATGTTGGTATCGGCAAACTCCTTGGTGCTGAGCAGCCGATTGTATTGGGCCTGCTCGCCGGCCACCTTGGCGCCGGTGATGCCGAAGTCCAGTTTCCAGCGCGCGCCCAGGCCGACGCCGCCGCTCGTGTGTTTGTACGGATCGGTGATATAGGGGTTGTAGATGCGGTCACGCTCGTCGGCATAGGCAAAGGAGACAAGACCGCCCAGGAAGATATCGGGGTAATAGTCGGCCTTGGCCGCCTCCACCAAGGCGGCGCGGGCCTTGAGGCCTTCTGCGATCTGGCGGAATTCGGGGCGCTGTGATCGTGCTTTTTCGACAAACTCGTCATAGGAGGGGACCGACTCTTTGTCCATGGTCAGCCGTTCGCTGCTGATCTCCAACGAGGTGCCGGCCGAAAGCCCCAGGCGCGTCTTGAGCGCCGCCAAGGCCAGCTTTTCGCCGGTTTGGGCTTCTATCAGCAATTTGGCAACCTCGCCGGAGAAGGCGTCCAGTTTGTAGATATCGATCTGGTCTACCGATTCCGAACCTTCGTCCAGAAGCTTTTGCGCCTTTTTGCGTGCCGTTGCCAAGTCTTCCTGGACCTCAAGCACCACCTCTTTCAGCTCCCTGGCCAGCATCAGGCCGAAATAATACTCCCGCACCTGGAGGGAAATTTCATTGACGCGCTGTTCCTTTCGGGAACGGTCCACCTCGATGCCGTGGGTGGCGGCCTTCATGTTCTCGGAGATCTTGCCGAAGGTGTAGAGCGGCTGGATCAGCGTGGCGTCGGTGCTGGTAAACCAGGTGAGCTCGCTGAGCTTGGTCTGCCTGTCGGTGGTGATAACAGGCGTAATGTCCCGGGTACTGGCCTGGGGAGCCGGGCCGAACAGGCTCAGGACATGGATCTGGGGATAACGGTTGGACTTGGCTTCATCCAGTTTGCTGGCGGTCAGCTCGATGTCGGCCTGGGCCTCGCCCAGTTCCGGCGCCGACTTGATGGCAATGCGGATACAGTCGTCCACCCCCAGCACCAGCCTGTTTTGGGCTGCCTCTTCTGCGGCGTGGCTGCTGGAAAGGGGACTGAAGAGCGCCCCGGCGACCAGGAATGATGCGAAGAGTGATTTCATGAAGTTTCTCCTGGATTCAGACCTTGCCGTGGATGAATTTGCTGATCAGGTCTTCGATGTCGATCGCGGATTCGGTTTCGCGGATCATGTCGTTATTCTTGAGAAAGTGGTCGGAACCACCCGGTTTGAGCATGATGAACTTGTCGCCGATAATGCCGCTGGTGCGAACGGAGGCAATGACGTCATCGCCGATCTTGATGCCGCTCTTGATCTTGAGATAGGCCAATGCCTGGTCCCACCCCTTGGAATCCAGGGCGATGCGGTCAACCTTGCCGATCTCCACCCCGGCGATCTCCACCCGCGCCCCCGGTTTCAGGCCCGACACCGAATCGAATTTGGCCGAAACCGTGTAGTAATCCCCACCCACCAACTCCATCTTGCCGAGCTTGATCGAGAGGTAGCCCAGGCAGAGTATGCCGATGATCATGAATGCGCCGACTATCATCTCCAATTTTGCCATGTTCATGATTCCTGTTTTCTTATTATTTTACCCTACGCGTATAGGGCCGTCCAGGCTTCCGCTGATAAATTGTCTGACAACCGGGTGAGTCGAGGCTTGGATCTCATCCGGCGTCCCGTGCTGGAGGATCTCTCCCTGGTAGAGCATGGCCACGTTCTGGGCGATATCGAATATCTCCGGTATCTCATGGGAAACGACCACCGCCGTGAAGCCGAACTTGATATGGGTTTCCCGGATCAGGTGGTGAATGGCCCGCTTGATGACCGGATCGAGGCCGGTGGTCGGTTCGTCGAAGAGGATGATCTTGGGGTCGAGCACCACCGCCCGCGCCAGTCCGACCCGTTTTTTCATCCCGCCGGAAAGCTCGTCGGGAAACTTGTCCTCCACGTTCTTGAGTCCCACATGTTCCAGGGCCGAAACCACCCGCCTGCGGATCTCGTCCCTGGTCAGCTTTGTCTTTTCCTGGAGCGGAAAGGCAACGTTCTCGAACACGCTCATGGAGTCGAACAGGGCCGCATTCTGGAACAGCATGCCGAACTTTTCCCGGATGCGGTTCAACTGCGAGCGCCGCAATCCCAGAATGCTCTCGCCGTCCACCTCGATCCGGCCGCTATCCGGCTGCAGGAGGCCGATGATGTGCTTGAGCAGGACGCTCTTGCCTTCGCCGCTGGGGCCGATGATGGCCGTGATCTTGCCATCGGGGATCTCAAGGTTGAGGCCGTTCAGGACCTTCTGGTCGCCGAATGATTTATGTACGTCGGTCATCTTGATCATAGCAGTATAGAGGTCAGGAAATAGTCCCACACCAGGATGATGACGGAGGTCAAAACGACCGATTCGGTCGTGGCCCGGGACACGCCCTCGGCGCCATGGCCGCTGTAGTAGCCTTTGTAGCAGCCGATCCAGGCGATGATCACCCCGAAGGAGAATGATTTGACCATGCCGGAGTAGACATCGCGCCACACGACCGATTTCTCCATCTCGTAGAAATAGGCGCCGGGATTGACGCCCAACAGCTTGACCCCCACCAGCCAGCCGCCGTAGATGCCGACGACATCGAAGATGGCGCACAAAAGGGGCATCGAGATCATGGCGGCGACGAATTTGGGGGTAATCAGATACTTGAAGGGGTCCAGCGCCATGGTTTCCAGGGCGTCGATCTGCTCGCTGATGCGCATGATGCCGATCTCGGCGGTAATGGCGCTGCCGGCCCGGCCGGTCACCATCAGGGCCGACAGCACCGGCCCCAGCTCACGTATCAGGGAGAGGGCCACGGCGGTCCCCAGCATCCCCTCGGAGCCGAATTTGGCCAGGGTGTAATACCCCTGCAACCCCAGGACCATGCCGGTGAAAGCGGCGGTCAGCACGATGACGAACAGCGACTTGGTGCCGATGAACCGCATCTGTTTGAGTATGTAGAGGGGATGGCCCGGCCGGCGGGCGATCATATAGAGGGAGTAGAGGATGAACCATCCCAACCTGCCCAATCCCCGCACGTACCCGATTGTAAAGCGGCCTATGGCCTGGACCGGAGTAAACACACCACACATCCTCTGAGCAGATTAAAGCATTATTCTATAACGTTATACGACAATGTAAAGCAGGACTTTGTGTTGAATGAATAATCATTCAAATTTATAATGTTCGTTTGCTGCTTTGTCAAGCCTTGTTCAACTTATTATTGCTAGCCCCCTAACCCAGTTCTTCGATCTTGCCCCCGGGCCTGAGCCGGAAGCGGCTGCCGCGCCATTCGACCCGATT
>JBEKFJ010000160.1:0-6893 GCA_050013355.1 Oryzomonas sp. | reverse complement strand
CTGCGTTCGATGCTCATGGTCTCGGGCATGGTCAGGGTCAGCTTGTAGCCGCGGGCCGCCGCCACGTAGGCCAAGGCGATGCCGGTGTTGCCGCTGGTCGGCTCGATGATCTCCACACCCGGTTTGAGCACCCCGCGCTTCTCGGCGTCCCAGATCAGGTTGGCGCCGATGCGGCACTTGACCGAGTAGGCCGGGTTGCGCCCTTCGATCTTGACCAGGACCGTGGCCTTGGCCCCGTCGATGACATGGTTCAGTTTGATCAGCGGTGTATTGCCGATGGATTGGGAGTTGTCTGCGAAGATGGCACTCATGGTATTCTCCTTTCGGGTGTTTGTTGCCTATAGAAATACTAGATTAAAGGGACAAAAAAACTTAGAACTTGTTCGTAAATAACTTTGTCCAGGTATCGCGCCCGGCTTTGGGGGAGATTTTCCTGGCCTGATTGAGTAAACCCGCAGGCGTAGCCAGGGCTACGTCGAGGATTTTACGATTGAGGTACAGGGAAAGATGCCCTGAAGACGAGATGCGAGACCACAAAGCCTTATTTACGAATAAGTTCTTAAATGCTGAAGTCCACTATATTGGCTCTTTTGGAACGCGCGTTTTTGCTGCGCTCAATCATATCAGCCAGGGTCAGGTTGTCAAGAACCTGGGCCAGGGCATTGTTGACATCCACCATCACCAGCCGGATGCCGCAGATGGCCTCGTCATCGCATTCGTCACAGCGGGCGTAGTTGGTCTGGCTGAGGCATTGCACCGGTGCCAGATCGCCCTCCAGTATCCTCACCACGCTGCCCAGGGTCACCTTGGAGGGTGCCGATGCCAGGTAGTAGCCGCCCCCCTTGCCGATCCTGCTCTGGAGGACGCCCCCCTTGCGCAGGGACAGCAGGATGAACTCCAGGAACTTCTTGGGGATATTCTCGGCCTTGGCCAGGTCGGAAATCAATACCGGCTGGGAACTGGGCTGGCCAGCCAGATGGTAGAGCGCCTTGAGGGCGTATTTAGTCTTTTTTGAAATCATGTCTATTAAGCCTATAGATAAAATAAACTGACGTGGCTGTCAAGCAAATTAATCGCGCAGTATATTAATTTCCGTCCGGAAAGGGCTCTTTTCCGCCCAGGCGGCGTCAATCTTCGGGCTGGCTTGTGACTTCGGCCGTCGGCCTCACCCTTCGGGCGCCTTCGCGGTCCAATTTAGCAAGCAAAATTGTGCGGCGTACCGCCCCTCATCCTATCCTTCTCCCAGAGGGAGAAGGGATACCGTTACCCTCTCCCCCTGGGAGAGGGTGGCCAAAGGCCGGGTGAGGGCCTCCGCGCAATCCCTTGATTTTCTTGCCTGGACAAAAAAGCCCTCCTTTCCAAATCGGAAACCAATAGTTTCTCATCCGGAGTTTCCGGATGGAAACTATTTATAAAGTTCACATAATAGTTACACAGTGTTCATAAAGCGGCTACAAACCTAGCATATGCTCATCCAAGATGAACAGCGAATCGCGCGTGAACCTCCCGGCAGTTTCCCAAAGTCTTTCCCGCAAAGACCTTCCGCACCATCTGTCACCAAATCAGCGACCCGTTACATTGCGCCATAACAAACAAGGCTGCCGCAAAGCCGCTATTGAGGCATTGCGGATTGCAGCCGGAATGGGAATCGTATGCATACCGTACATCAGAGACGTCTGGCGTCCATAGCGAGAGAACACACATCGGAAACCGCGATGCGGCCGGCAAGTGAGCGCGAATCCTTGTCGATGATCGGTGTTTCCTTCGAATCCCCGGAAAGGATGGCTGCGACGTTGCCGTTTTCCCTTAATGACGTCACCGCGGGGTCGGAGAACGAGTTGCAGGCCGTGGTTGCCGGCGACAAGGGACAGGTTGACCTTCCGCTCATCATCGAGCAATCCAACTACTTTGCCAACATTATGAAGCAGGCTGCTGCCGGCGAAACGCCGCGGAAGGTGATTGCCGACCTGGAACGGTTCCTTGCCGACAATCCCTCCAGGGTCTGGGAAAACAGTTGGGTCCGTTTCCCCCGCAGGAATCTCTCGTCCTATGCCAACGATGTCTTCGAGGGGGATCTCCTAGCTGACAAGAAAAATCCCGCGGCCGGGAAGCGGGCCGATTGCGGGCGTTTTATTCTCACCAATGCCGCGGGTGAAGAGATGCTCCGCCTGCCGGCCAGCTACCTGATCAAGCTGGCGCTGGCAGACCTGATCGGTTCCCAGCGGATTCTCCCCCCCCGTATCAGGCAAACCGGCATCCGCCTCATGGGACATTACCTGAACGACAATACCTCGCCGGAAACATTCTCGTTCAATGTCGTTTCCCTGACGCCGGCGGGGGGCATGGGCAAGGCCATTGCCCGCGAAAGCGCCATCCGCTACCTCATGACCCAGTTGCTGGTGATGTACGCCAATGAAGCCTTTGGCCTGAAGGAGCAGGGCCAGAAGGCGATGATCTATTTTGCGCCGCATCCGCCGGTGCGGCAAAAGGAGATGAACGACCATGTCTCGGATACCTTTTACCGGGAGTTGTTCATGAGCCCTTGTCTGTCCGGCTGGGACAAGGGCGAGGCAAAATACCGCTACATGCAGTTGTGCCATCAGGTGCTTTCACGCAGTCAACTCAATGCCGTTGCCAAGCTGCGCGAGTCGCGAATAATTCTCAACAATCTGGTCGTGCTCCCCAACCTTTCCAATGTGAGCCTTGCCAACAACGGCACCCACATCAGCATCGGCAGCAGACGCATGACTCAGGCCCTCGCCAATGCCGATTCCGGCTTTGGCGCCGTCCACGAGAAACAGCTCGGCGACCTTGCCATAAAGATAACGGAGCATTTCCTGCCGCTCTTTGTCGGGACCTATACCGCTGCCCCCTACCGACTTGCCTACACCGATTTCCATCCCGAGAAGGCGCTGGGTTTTCTGCCGCACGAACTCGACTACACCCATCTCAGGATGATCTGGCGCCGCTGGAAGAAGAAGGCCAGCCTTTCCATCTGCGGCCAGCCACTGACCCCTTTTGGGCCGGTGGCATTGGACAAGCTGTTTAGTACGGTTTTCCGACTCAAGGGGGATTTCGTACCCGATTACCGCCTGGTGGATTACCTGGTCTGCCTGCTCTCCACCGACCGCAGCCCTGCCTTGAGCGGGGTCATGGGCAATACCGACCAACTCCGGAAGGACCTGGCCGACATGGGGGTCTTCGACGAACAGATGTCGGTTTACCTGCTCTATAAGATGCGGGAATACGGAAAGATGGGGTTTTCCGGGTTCGAAGGCAGGCATTACAGCCTGTTCGGGAATTTCGAAGAGGACATGGGACGGGCGGCGGATCTGCAAACGCTCGTAACGGCACTCGCCTACAAATATATCGCGATGGGGACCACCCATGCCCACATCCCCGATACCTCCTCCGTGGAAAGTGAACGGCGGCAGATCTTCTTCGGATCGGCGATCGGCATCCCAACCTTTTTTATCCGCAAGAATTCTTCCAATGCCTTTCTGAACAAGGTTCTCAATAAGACCAACGCAGTCCGGTCAAGTCACCGTTACCCCGGCTATCTGCGCGTCCAGAACCATGAATACTGCAAGGCGCTTGTCAGGATAATCAGGGAGGATGCGGCGGACCTGATCGAACTCCATGATCTGCATGCCACGCTCAACGATCTCGAAGAGCGCCTGGCTGAACCGGAACGGTGTACTGCCGCCGGAAGGCTGACGGCCGGTATCCTCGATGAAGTGAACGCACGCGATCCCATGAGCCTCAAGTCCCGTGAATTCAACATCGGAGCAGAACGCTACTACCGGGGAACCCTGCGGCGCCAACATATGGAGGAGGCTTTCCGCTTCCTTGAGGATGAGTGCAGACTTCTCGACCAGGAGTCGTCCAGGCTGGACGATGAGGTGCGCAAAGCCCTCCGTTTTACGCTTCAAGGGCAGGGTGCCGCTCGCTTCCTGGCATCGATCAAAGAGGACGTCCTTCTGGAACAGGCTGACGTCACAAGTTTGCAGCGGCTGATGAACCTCATCCTCCTGACCGTTTCAAACAATGAACAGCAGATTGCACAAGAATCCAACGCCATAAGGAGTGGCCAGAAAGATGCTACACCAGTACATCGAACGGCATAGCGGCAGGGTTGTCACCGAGCAGCTGCTCGGAGACCGGATGGTCAAACTCCTCTACCATGGGGTGAGGGAGAACAGCACAGGTCTCTTCAAGCTCTTGACGAGCAGTTGGTCGTCGCATATTCTCGGCATGGTCAATTTCGACCGCCCCATACTTGCGAAAAGGCGGTTTCTGGCCGACTGCGGCATCGATCTTGCCGAGTGTCTCGATCCGCCCGAGCAACTGGATACGCCGCGCAAGGTATTTGAACGAAAAATCCGTTTCCAGGAATGCCGCCCCATGGCGGAAGATCAAGGCGCCGTTGTCTCTCCCGCCGATGCCAGGATCGTGGTCGGTTCCTTCCATGAAACCTCCCTGCTGTTCCTGAAGGAAAAATTCTTTTCGTTTGAGGAGTTGCTGGGCCATAATAAAAAACAATGGCTGGAGGCGTTTTCAGATGGAGACTTTGCGGTTTTCCGGCTTACGCCCGACAAATACCACTATAACCATACGCCGGTGGCCGGGCAGGTTGTTGATATCTATGCCATCGACGGGGATTACCATTCATGCAACCCGGGAGCTGTCGTATGCGTCGCCACACCCTACTCGAAGAACAAACGCGTGGTCACGGTCATCGATACCGACGTGCCGGGGGGGACGGGGGTCGGCCTGGTAGCGATGATCGAGGTGGTTGCACTGATGATCGGAGATATTGTCCAGGCTTACAGTTGCCACGGGTACGACGCGCCTCAAACGGTGGAGCGGGGTATGTTCCTTGAAAAAGGACAGCCGAAGAGTCTGTACCGCCCCGGAAGCAGCACGGATATTCTGATCTTTCAGCAAGGACGGGTCAGTTTCGCCGAAGACCTGCTCAGCAACATGCGCCAGCCAGGCGTGTCGAGCCGCTTCACACACGGATTCGGAATACCTCTGGTCGAAACCGACGTTAGGGTGCGATCCTTGATCGCATCGGCGGCGCATTAAGAGGTTGTTGAAAAACAGCCATCAGGCCTTCGTCCTCAAAGTCCCTTTTGTGACTGAGGCCTTTGGCCTCACCCTTCGGGCGCCTTCGCGGTCCAATTCAGCAAGCTGAATTGTGCGGCGTAGCGCCCGGCCTTCGCAGCCAAAGCTGCTTCGGCGGAGTAGGCCTGCTACGCCTCCGCAGGGACTTTAGCAGAACCGTTCCGGTTCTGTCCCTATGGGATGAACTCCGCTGCGCGTCGTCACCGATAATCGCCGGAGGCGATTATACTGCGGGTGCGACGATCTGACTATTTTTGAACAACCTGAGTTTTTCAACAGCCAATTAATCTTGGAAAATGTATGGGAGACCATCATGCTCGTGACGATCGTCATGTTTTCCGCAGCAACGCTTATGTCACTCTACCTCTGGTGGGGATTCAGCCGTCTGCCCGCAGAGAGGTGGCAGGTCTTTGCCACAGTGCCGTCCGAAAAGGCGAAGCCGGGCGGCTGGCGCGGTGTAAATTTCACCTGGTACGGAATTCTTACCGCCAATGCCTATCTTGTGGCGGTAATGGTCCTTCTCGTCCTGATGGGGGCGGCCGGCATCTCGCCGCTGGGCACGGCGCTCCTGGTGGTGGCGCTCCTTGCCTGCTGCGTCCCGGCCTCACGGCTGGTGGCCCGGATCGTTGAAAAAAAGGCCCACACCTTTACGGTCGGCGGCGCGGTCTTTGTCGGGATTCTCATCACGCCGCCGTTGATTGAGCTTGTCAACCGGACAGCGGGTGCGGTATTTTTCTTCCATATCCCCATCATGGCGGCCTACGCCGCCATTTCCATCGCCTATGCCTTCGGTGAAGGGCTTGGCCGCCTGGCATGCATAAGCTTCGGATGCTGTTACGGCAAGCCGTTATCGGCATCATCCGGGATGCTGAAACGGATATTTGCGGGACGCTGCTTTGTCTTTTTCGGGGCCACAAAGAAGATCGCCTATGCCGGCGGTATGGAGGGGGCGGAGGTGGTGCCCATCCAGGCGGTCACGGCCGTGCTTTACGCCGCTTTCGGCTTCATTGCAACCTGGCTGTTCCTGACAGCCCATCAAGCAGCGGCATTCCTGACGGCGACCATTGCAACCCAGGGCTGGAGGGCCGTGTCGGAAACCCTGAGGGCTGATTACCGGGGGGAGGGGAGGGTGTCCGCGTATCAGATCATGGGGATGATCGGGGTCATCTATTCCATCGGGGCGGCGTGGCTGTTCTCCGATGAATCGCCCGGCCTGCCGAACCTGCTGAACGGACTTTCAAACCTTTGGAACCCCGCCCTGATTCTCTTTCTGCAGGGAATCTGGCTGGTGATTTTCCTGTACACCGGGCGCAGCACGGTTACCGGCGCGACCCTAGAATTCCATGTCCACACGGATCGCATATAAAGGGTCAAATAATGAGCCAAACTTCCATGCAGCATGGCATAGTGCAGTGAGTGCCTGATGAAGATCGTTTCACGACGTCTAAAAGCAATCCTGACATCCGGGCTCACACCCCGAAAACTTCTCGCCACGCTCTGCATCGGCGGCGCGTTGGGGCTGATGCCGCTCGTGTGGGGCACGACGCTGTTGTGTGTCGCGGCGGCATATGTTTTCAGGCTCAACCAGGTTGTGCTTCAATCGGTCAACTATCTCCTCTATCCGTTACAATTGGCCCTCATCATCCCCTATTGCAGGCTGGGGGCTAAGCTGTTCCCCTGGGGACCTCCGTTCCCGGCCGAAATCCTGACGTACGTGCTCCATGGTCAAGGCGGCGGCATGATCAAGCTTTTTGCATGGGCCACGC
>JBEKFJ010000159.1:0-6901 GCA_050013355.1 Oryzomonas sp. | reverse complement strand
GAATCCGCTTCTGGTCTCCTCCGAAGGCACCTTGGGATTTTTCACCTCCATCACGGTCAAGCTGATCCCAAAGCCCCGGACCAAGACCACCATGCTGGCCCATTTTCCCGAGTTGCACCAAGCAGCCCTTGCGGTTTCGGCCATTATCGCCGCGAAGGTCATCCCGGCCACCCTGGAATTCCTGGACAAGGTGACCATCAAGTGCGTGGAGGATTACTCCCACGTGGGGCTCCCCCTGGACGTGGATGCGGTCCTTCTGATCGAGGTGGACGGCCACCCGGCGGTGGTGGTCGAGGAGGCGGCGGCAGTGGAGGAGCTCTGCAAGCGCCACAACTGCTCTTTCTTCCAGACCGCCAGGGATGCCGAGGAGGCGCTCAAGCTAGCCACGGCGCGGCGCACCGCCCTTTCGGCCCTGGCACGGGTCAAGCCGACCACCATCCTGGAGGACGCCACCGTGCCGCGCAGCTGCATCGCGCCAATGCTAACGGTCATCCAGGAGGCGGCCCGCAAGCACGACGTCACCATCGGCACCTTCGGCCATGCCGGCGACGGCAACCTGCACCCCACCTGCCTGACCGACGAGCGGGACAAGGCAGAGATCGCCAGAGCCCATGCCGCTTTCGACGAGATCTTCGACGCTGCCATCTCCATGGGGGGCACCATCACCGGCGAGCACGGGGTAGGGCTGGCCAAGAAGCGGTATCTGCCGCGGCTCGTGGGGGAATCGGGGATCAAGGTGATGCGGGGGATCAAGCAGGCATTTGATCCCAAAGGGATACTTAATCCGGGGAAAGTCTTTTAAGGTTTTGCCACAGAGCCACAAGAATGTAGTTACTTGCTCTTCAACATACAAGGCGCAGAGGATAATCAGAGGCAGAGGGATGAGCTTGATAAACAAGTTCCCTCCCCCAGCGGGGGAGGGTTAGGGAGGGGAAGAACCGCATTTCCAACTGATCCCCCCTCCTAACCTCCCCCTTTAGGCCCCAGAGGGTCCGCTGGGGGGAGGATCACATTTGAATTTGACTTTCCTCCGTGTCTCCGTGTCTCTGTGGCAAAAATATAAGGGTTTAAATCAATGGACTACGTAAAACTGATCAATTGTATGCGCTGCGGCATGTGCCTGCCCCACTGCCCTACGTATAAGGAGACCTTCCTGGAGACCGCCTCGCCGCGGGGGAGGGTGGCGCTGGTGCGCAAGGTGCAGGAAGGGGAGTTGGACCAGTCCGAGCGCCTTCTGGAGTACCTTGCTCTCTGCCTGGACTGCCAGGCGTGCGCCTCTGCCTGCCCCTGCGGGGTCAATGCCGGCGAACTGGTGGCCGAATTCACCTGCGAGCGCAAGGAGGGGAAGGGGCTCTCTTTCATGGAGGAGTTGATCCTGCGCCGGCTGCTCCCCCATCCCGACCGTTTGGAGGCGTCCATGGCCCCCATGCGCCTCTACCAGCGCACCGGCCTGCAAAAGCTGGTGCGCAGGCTGGGACTCCTGAAACTTTTCCCAACACCCTTGGAACGCATGGAAGGGCTGCTCCCCGATCTGCCCGCCCGGCCGCTGCGCAGGGTCATCGATGAGGTCACGCCGGCCCTGGGGGAGGAGCGGGGGACTGTGGCCTTCTTCCTGGGGTGCGTCATGAGCCTGGTCTTCAGCGAGGCGAGCCGGGCGACCGTCAGGTTGCTCTCCAGCCTCGGCTACCGGGTCGTCACGCCCCGCAACCAGGTCTGCTGCGGCGCGCCCAACATGCTGGCCGGGGACCTGGACGGCCTGAGAGAGGCGGTCCGCAGCAACGTGGCGATCTTCGGCGGTATTGAGGCGGAATTCATCGTAACCGACTGCGGCGGTTGCGGCGCCGAACTGAAGCACTACGGCCACCACCTGGCAGACGACCCGTCAGCAGCAGCGTTCAGTGCCAAGGTGCGCGACATCTCCCAGGTCCTGGCGCTGCACCGGGAGGAACTGCGTGCCCGGCTCAAGCCGCTTCCCCTGACGGTCACCTACCATGACCCGTGCCACATAGCCCACTGCCAGGGGATCCGCCGGGAACCGCGGGACCTGCTCCAACTGATCCCGGGGCTGGAGTACCGCGAACTGGAGACGGCCGACGCCTGCTGCGGCAGCGCCGGCACCTACAACATCGTCAGGCCGGAGATGGCCGACCGCATCCTGGCGCGCAAGATCGACACCATCCGGGCGACCGGCGCACAACTGCTGGTGACCGGCAATCCCGGCTGCCTGCTGCAGTTGAAGAAGGGGCTGGCCGAACAGTTGCCCCAGGTGGGGATTGCCCATGTGACGGAGTTGCTGGTGCGCAGTCTGGATGGGGAGCCCTGAGCCGACAGGGTTGCAAACCCGTGTAATCTGTAGTAGATAGTAAAGGGTGCCGGTGGCGCCCCTATTAAATTATGCCACAGAGCCACAGAGACTCGGAGAACGTCAAAAATAGAAACTATTTTACAGGGATGAACAGGATGAAAGGGATAAAAGCTGAAAACCGATCATGGGTAAACCTAAAGCTTCGGTTTATCCCGTTTATCACTCGCTTCCCTCCGTGTCTCTGTGGCTCTGTGGCAAATTCAGAATAGTTTTTTCTTTTACCAATGTGATTGGACCCCTATGAAATTTCAGCCCATCAAGCCCAAGAAGGTGTCGGCCCAGATCGCCGACCAGATCCGTTCCTCGATCCTGTCGGGGGAGTTCTCCCCCGGCGACAAACTCCCACCCGAGCGTGAACTGGCCGAAATGTTCGGCGTATCCCGCCCCTCGGTGCGCGAGGCGCTCAACATCCTCTCTGCGGCCGGTCTGGTCATGTCCTATCAGGGGGGAGGGACGGTGGTCCTGTCGCTGGTGGAAACATCAGGGGGGAACCCGCTTTCCGAGCTGATCCGGTCGGAGCAGGAGCGGGCGCTTGACGTGATCGAGGTGCGCAAGGGGATGGAATCCTGGACCTCCTTTTATGCCGCCCAGCGGGCGCTGCCCGAGGATATCCGGCGCATGGAGGAGATCATCAACGGCATGGAGCGCAACCTGGACGGCCTGAAACCTTCAGAGGACCTGGATGCCAACTTCCACATCGTGATCGCCCGGGCCACCCACAACATCGTCTGGGTCCATCTCATGCAGAGCCTGTTCGACGCCATGAAGGAGTTCCAGCAGACCGTCTGGCGTGCGGTCTACCTGACCAAAGAGGATCATCACCTGCTCTTCAGCCATCACCGCCGCATCTTCGAAGCCATCAAGACCAAAGACGCCGAGGCTGCCCGCGAGGCTATGACCGCCCATCTCACCTTTGCCGAGCAGCGCAGCAGCGCCTACGTCACGCGGCAGCAGGCATAGCGCCACCATCCCCGCTATCATTCCCCTCACCTTGCTCTCCAACTGCCGGTGCATCCATCTTGCAGATGCCGATCTTTTCCAGAGCTTTGAGTTGGCGGTGGGAGTTGCGCGACAGCTCGAAACGATCCATCATGAAGCCGACGCTTTCAAAGTAGAAGATGGCGTCCTGGATGGCCCGGGCATAGCTTCCCGCACCTTCCGGCTGCTTCTCCGGCAGGCAGATGAGGACCTCCCCGCTGTCGATCAGGTGCCATGCGAGGTAGATGGCCGTTTCCCCCCCCTGTTCCACCACGCAGACATAGGCGCTGCAATCCTGGGATCGTCTCCCTTCCGGCGTGGCCCGGACAACGTTGACCGATCCGTAGAGTTCAACGATATCATCGGTTGAATGATAGGAGATGACCGATACCTGCGGGGCATAGCGAATGGCAGGGCCGTCGCCCGTCGCCGGGCCGAGGCTGCCGAACCCACTGAAGCCGGGGCCGCCATCCGTCAGGCCCAGGGCGGCAAAGGGTGACACCACGGGGCGCTCCGGGGCAGGGGGCGGTGCTGCCATACCGGCCGGGCCGCCGTACGGGGGGAGGGGAGCGTTGCGGGGTCCCTCTGCCTCCATCTGCTTCAGCTTTTCCTCCAGGGCCTGTTTTTCACGCTTGAGGCGTTCCACCACCTTGTGGGCTTTTTTCTTGAAGCTGCCGGCTATGGTGTCCCACAGCTTTTTCTCGCCCAACAGATGTTCCTGTTTGGCCGAAAGGGACCTGAGCTCGGCGCAGGCCGCCTTCAATTCCAACTCCTTTTCGACCAGGAGCTTCTCGTAACGTTGCCGTGCCTCCATCTGCTCGTGTTCAAGGCGTGTGATGCTGCTCTGCAATCCTTCCTGCTCCTGTACGAGGGCATCCCGCTCCTGCTGCCGTGCGATCCCCGCGCTCTCCCTGAGGACCGCCAGTTCGGCCCTGAGCGCCTCCCGCTCGTTGACGAGCACCAGTTGCTCTTTCAGGACGTTTTTCAAGGTGTCCTGCACGACGCTGTTTTCGTGGTGGGCAGCGGTAAGTTCGTCACGCAGCAGTTGTTCCCGTTCCGTTGCGGCCTGCCCTTCCGCGGCCCGCCGGGCGGCCTCTCCGGCTAGCTGCTCTTCAGCATGCAATCGCTCGGCCGCCGCTTCCTGGTGAAGCCTGTCCAACTCCCGGCGCAGTGCGGCCGACTCTTCTTCCGCCCGTTCCAGTCGGTGCCCCAGTTCGTCCGCTTTTGTCTCGGCCTCCTGCTGGTGCGCCGTTTCCCTGACAAGCATCTCCTCAAGGGCAAGCAGCGCTTCGGTCTTGCTCCCCAGTTCGGCAAGCAGACCGGCATTGGCCTCGCCCTCCGGGGCCTGCTCCTGCCGCATGTCACCCGACTCCTCCTGAAACGACTCCTCCCGTTCCCGGTACAAGGCGACGGTCCTCTCCAACTCGAGTTTGATTGCCATGATGGTCTGTTCGGCCATCTTCTCTGTCTCGGCCTTGGCCGACTCCATATCGGTCAACGCCCTCCTGAGGTCGGCCACCTCTGCGGAAAGCGCGGCAAGCTCGGGTGGCGTGATCTCCGGCAAGGAAGGCGCCGGGACAAGGGCGGAAGTCAGGTCGTGGGGGAGGGCGTCGGCACGGGGCTGCGGGGGCGCTTTCACTGGGGGAACAACGGTTTTGGACGGCTGTTTCCCTGGTCGGGGGGGTGAGGGGGCGCGCATGACGTTGATGCCCTGGATGATGACCTGGCGCATGGCAGCGCTGTAATCGACTTTTACCGGCTCCATGTTGAAACCCATGGACTTTGTGAGCTTCAGTGCCTCGTTGACGAGACGCTTCTGATCGGAAGGCTTTCGTGTATCGCAGGTCGTGGAGATGATGACGGAACGTTGGGTGGTTGTGTCGAAGAAGGCAATATAGACGCAAAACCGGTCGTCTTCACGAGCAACGCAGACGTACGCCTCGCACAGGTGCCCCTGGCATTGTTCTTCGGGTGGAACGGCGTTGTTGGAGGAACGGTAGATCTCGGCGAGATCAGGTTCCTTGATCTCGATATGGGTGAGGGATTTATTAAGGGAAAACGCCATGCAGAACCTCCGTTAGCAGGCTGCCGAAAATCTACTGCGGGGCTGGTCTGCTGCGTTGCCGCTCACTCGAAAGCGGGAGCGTACCGAGGGGTACGCCTCGCTTCCTCGTTCGCTTGCGCCTTGCTGACCTGCCTCCTCATGACGATTTTCAACAGCCTGTTAGTGCCGTTTTCCCCAGAGGAGAGAACGGACGGAACAGGCTTTGACCCTTTTGACCGCTGCAACATAAACGGGTGCAAAAGATCTGATCTTTCGGCACCCGGCTGTCTCAAAGAGACCCTTAGGCTATCCGTCCCGCCATTGCTGGCGGTTTAGTAGTATCGCTTATCAGATGGTCAATAAAAACTTTTAATCTATGTAGTTAGTAATTTTAAGCGCGGCGGCAGGTTTGTCAAGCGATATTTGGTTGTTCGGCGAGCCGGCGGTTCCGATGTCGTCCGGTACCATCCTCAATGGCAGATCAGCGCTTCATGGCATCGTCCATGACCTTGTAGGCACAGAACTCTCCGCACATGGTACAGGCCCCGTGGTCGGCGACCGGCGAATTGGCGCGGAATTCCCGGGCCTTGTCCTCATCCAGCGCCAGGGCAAATTGCCCTTCCCAGTCCAGTTTTTTCCTGCACTTTGCCATCTGGATGTCCTTGTCCATGGCCCCCTTGACCCCCTTGGCGATGTCGGCCGCATGGGCGGCGATGCGCGTGGCGATCACACCGTCGCGCACGTCCTGCACATCCGGCAGGCGCAGGTGCTCGCTGGGGGTGACGTAGCAGAGGAAGTCGGCCCCGGCGGCCGCAGCAATGGCCCCGCCGATGGCGCAGGTGATGTGGTCGTATCCCGGCGCGATATCGGTGACCAGGGGGCCCAGGACGTAGAACGGCGCGCCGTGGCACAGCCGCTTCTGCAGCAGGATGTTGGCCTGGATCTGGTTCAGGGGCACATGTCCCGGCCCTTCGATCATGACCTGCACCCCGGCCTCCTGGGCTCGTTGGGTCAACTCCCCCAGGATGATGAGTTCCTGTATCTGGGCCCGGTCGGTGGCGTCGGCCAGGCATCCGGGACGGAAACCGTCACCCAGCGATAGAGTCATGTCGTATTCCTTCGTGACCTCCAGGAGCTTGTCGAAGTGCTCGAAGAGCGGGTTTTCCTGGTGATTGTAGGCCATCCATTCGATGGTGAAGGCCCCCCCGCGGGAGACAACGTCCATCAGGCGCCCCTCGTTTTTCATCCGCTCCACGGTGGAGCGGGTCACGCCGCAATGCACGGTGATGAAGTCCACGCCGTCCTCGGCATGCTTGACGATGCCGGCGAAGATGTCGTCCACCGTCATGTCCACGATGGCCTTCTTCTTGACCCGTACGGCATCCAGGGCGGCCTGGTAGAGCGGCACGCTGCCGATGCAGGCGCTCGTCTCCGCCACCACGGCCCGCCTGATCTCGTCAACCGGTCCGCCGGTGGACAGGTCCATGATGGCGTCAGCCCCGTATTTCACGGCA
>JBEKFJ010000158.1:0-6949 GCA_050013355.1 Oryzomonas sp. | reverse complement strand
TGCATCAGCGATTAAATCAGGAAACCAACTAATCCGACAATTAGTATTGGACTAGTGCAATTAGTCATAAATACACCATTATTTTAATAATTGCACATAATTTTGTGCGGAATTCAGGTATTGCCGAAGAATGCACCGGTGAAATCGCCGATTTGCATCAATCCCTGGTGGGTTACGAAAATACATTCACGTCGTATGGTGAATAGCTTCAACCATCAGAAGTTCCTTGAGGCGCTCGTTATGTCGTCGCCGGCCTTCCATTTTCTTTATCCGCTGGTCAAAGTCATAACAGCCTCATGCGCGAATATTCGACTGTTTTTGTTATATCACTCTCGTCTTGACAGTCAATAACAAACCATTATCCAAAGATTTTCTCTGCTCTCCACAATCGGGTATATGCCTTCTCTTGAGTTTCAACCACTTCTTTCGGGGTTGGTGGACCAGGAAACTACATCTCTTTTTCCGCTCTGGCAGGAGGTCGTTGTAATCGACGTGGGATGAGTGAGCATATTGATAACATGAAATTCTTCTTGTGCAGGAGTGTACCATGTCCGTGAGCCGGAAAAAATCGGTTTGCAGCTGACTCACGTCAAAAGAAACGTCAGGTACAAAATTGACAAAAAGGACCGGGATTATCAGGCTAAATCCATGATATTTATGGAGGAAGAGGTGAGATATATGTGGCCTACAAAAAAACCCGTTGCGCTAGACTTTGATACACCTGCAACGCGCCAGTTCCTCTTTGAGTATGCCGGATTCAGCGGCTGACTTTTCAAGCACCAGATCAAAGTCCTTGCAAAACTGCGCGGCCTTTTCCAGGAAATATTCGTTGTCCCCCACTCCGGTATCCACGTATAGTCCGCGCCGGTAATGGGTGAAGAGCCGCTTTGCCAGGACCATGGGGTCCTTGCCGTATTTTTTTGCCCGTTCCAGATGAAGCTCCTTGATCACCAACTCGGCGCCGATCTCCGCCCACCCCGGCGTCATAAACCAGGTGCCGACCTCTTTTCTCTTTTCCTCGGCGTAGCGCTCCGGCGTCATCAGTATCGCCAGGCAGTCGTCGTACGGGGGTAGAATGACGGGACAATCCACCTCTGCCTCGATCCCCTTCAGGGATTGGCAGTATCCGTAGCCGAGGAAGATGACATCCACCCTCTCCTTGATTTCGTTGATCCGTTCGATGATGGTCGCCTTCATCCGCTCCGGATAGACGTGCAGGGCAGACTCCAGCCAGACGATCTCGCCGACCTCCGGATAATTCACCAAAACCTTCTCCAACTCCCGCTTAATCATGTCGCAGGCAATTACACCGATCCTCATTCTCTTTTTCCCCGTTATCCGATTACGCTATGGAGGAGGGCACACCCACCGCCGTAGCGGATACCTTTCGTTCGATAAAGACGCTGTCGCCCCACCCCTTGTCCAGGGAGGCGGAGAGCTCTTCCCT
This sequence comes from Oryzomonas sp., assembly GCA_050013355.1. Taxonomy (GTDB): domain Bacteria; phylum Desulfobacterota; class Desulfuromonadia; order Geobacterales; family Pseudopelobacteraceae; genus Oryzomonas. Next base: position 5,502 of record JBEKFJ010000158.1, on the reverse strand, counting down.
GGTCACCGTAACCTCGATGCGCGTCCCGCCGCTGCTTTCCGCCTTCCGGCATGCGGTCGAACTGACATGCTCTTCGGCAAAGCGTTCCGCCTGGACCAGGTCCGCAAACCGCCTCTGTTCGTCGGCCGTCACAACCACGTAGCCGTCCGGCCGTTCGGGCCTGATGACGGCGTCGGCCCGCTCGACGACCCTGCCGGTCACCGCACCCACGGCGTTGGCGACCTCCGCATGCTCGGGTATGACCAATGTCGCCCCCAGTGCCTTGGCAATCCCCGGAAAATACGACCCGACCGGCGCACCCACCGCTATGAGCGGCTTTTTGATGAGCCATGCCGCTTCGACGGCTGCGTTCCCCCTCAGACGCAGTAGATCTCCCAGGACCCTGAGTGTATCCGCAGACCGGAAACGCCCCTGAGGGTCATTAGTCGAAAGGAGCTTGGCAAGAATGTTCAGTTTCAGAGAATCGGTCAATTCCCGGGAGATCAGATCGAGGAGCGCCTCTTCGGTCAGGCCGACCCTATGGGCCATCATGCGGGCGGCCGACCGTGCCGCGGTGCAATCCCAGAGGCCCAATTCCCCCCGGGCGTGGAGGAGGTCGGTGGGGGTAAAGGCGATCTCGGCGACGAGACCAAGCTCCACAAAGCGATCCAGGGGGACGAACGGACCCGCCGCCACCACGACTTCACCCCGATCTAGGACATTGCCATCCAGTGCTGCGAACAACTGTTCCTCGCTGGGAGAAAGGGAGAAAGCAGGCCGCCTTACCAGGGTAAAAAACACCAACTCTGAATCTTTCCCATAAGTCCCATCCTTCCCATTACTCGCATTCATCCCCTCCATAAGCAGCAAGCGCTCCGTCAGGCCGGGGGTCGTTGAAGCGGCCCGGCAGAGAGGGATCGCCTTGTGGGGGCCGATACTGAGGTCGTCGCTCGACCGCACGACCACCTTGCTATCCCCCCCCAGGCCGGCGGTCCGGATATCAACCGAATGGACCCGGGTTTTCCACCCCCCAACTTCAGCGCCGTCCCTACTGGTGGCCACGATGCCCCCTTCTATGAGGGCGATGTCGGTAGTGGTCCCGCCCATGTCCACTACCACAGCGTCGGCGAGCCCGGAGAGGCGGCAGGCCCCGACCACGCTGGCGGCCGGGCCGGAGAGGATCGTTTCGACCGGCATGCCCGCCGCAACCTCCACGCCGACCAGGGCGCCGTCCCCCTTTACCACCATGAGGGGCGCCTGTATGCCGTTGGCGGCCAGGACCTCCCTGACCGCAGCGAGGAGTTCGCCGACCACCGGGAGGAGCCTGGCATTGAGGGCCGCGGTCGTTGCCCGTTCCACCAGCCCCACGTCCCCGGACAGTTCAAAGCCGCAGACAACCGGCAGGGGCGACAGGGCAGAGATCATCTCCCGTATCCGGAGTTCATGCCCGGCGTTGTAGATACTGAAATAGCCGGACACCGCGAAGGCATCCACCTGCCCTATCATGCGCCGGACCGCCTGTTCCGCGGCAGCAACATCGAGGGGTACGGCGATGGCGCCGCACCGGTTGTGGGAACCGGCCACGACGGCCGTCTCGTCCGCGGGGTTGTTTTGGGGAAGGGAAAAGGTCTGGGGGTTGGGCACCGCCAGGATGAGTCCGACCCGCGACCCCTTCCGCTCCACGATGCTGTTGGTGGCAAGGGTGGTGGAGAGCCCCACCAGTCGTATTTGTGAAAATAGCTCTCGGTCGAGTTTCCCGATGGAGCTCTCGACCCCTGCGACCAGGTCCTGCCGGGTGGTCAGGGCCTTGGCCTTGGACAGGACCCGGCCCGAGTCGAGGTCAACGATCACACTGTCAGTGTACGTCCCCCCGGTATCGATCCCCAAACCCAGACCCATCCCTAGTGCCCCGCTTCCCGGAACGACAGGGAATCGGCAAACAGCCGCTCATACCCCGGATAACAGGAGAGTTCCACATAGTTGACCTGCCCGGCCAGGTTCTCCGCCTCTGCTCGCTTGCTTTGGGAGAGGAGGGTCATCATGGCCCCGCTCTTGGACGAGTTGCCGATCAGGACGACCCTCTCCAGGCACTCCCGGGGGAAGATCCCGAGCCGGGCCAGGCTCTCCTTCCGCACATGGTGGCCAAAGGCCCCGGCGATGCAGATCCGGTCGAAGTCGGCGAGCCTGATTCCGAGCTGGGCGGCCAGGGAGAGAATCCCCGACAGGATCGCCCCCTTGGCCAGCTGCACCTGGCGGATATCCTTCTGGCTGACAGCGATCTCCTCGCCCCCTGATCCCGCGTCACACAGGATAAAACGGCCGGAGCCCTCCGGGCGCAGCCGCGAGTGCCAGAGACGGTGTTCTTCCCCACCGGTGAGACGAACCAGCCTCCCGGACCGACCCAGCGCCCCTACCTTCACCAGCTCGGCAACGGCGTCGATGATGCCGCTGCCGCAGATGCCGACCGCAGGCTTGTCGCCGATGGTGCGGATGACCACTGTTTCGTCGATATGCACCTGCTCTATCGCCCCCTCGGCGGCCCTCATCCCGCAGCCGATGTTCATCCCTTCCAGGGCAGGGCCGGCAGCACACGAACAGGCATGAAGCCCGTTAGCGGAGCCAAGCACGATCTCGCCGTTGGTGCCGATATCGATGAGGAGCGAAACCTTCTCAGACCCGTTGAGTTCGGAGGCCAGGAGCCCGGCCACGATGTCGGCGCCGATGTAACCGGAGACCGCGGGGAGACAGTAGACCAGGCCGAACGGGGCAATGGCGAGTCCCACCGTTCGGGCGGGAAGGGTTACGCTTGCGGTGAAGGCGGGCATATAGGGGGATGAGCCGATCCCTGAGGGGTCGACGCCGAGGAAGAGGTGGGTCATGGTGGCGTTGGCGGCCACGGCCACCTCATAGACATTCGACCGGTCGATGGCCGTCCGTTCGCACAACTCCGAGATCAGCCGGCCGAGCCCCTCCCGGATCAGTTCGCTCAAAGTCTCAAGGGCCTCGGGATGTTCTTTTATGTAGTGAATCCTGGAGAGGACATCCAGCCCATACCCCTTTTGGGGGTTGACCATGGAGGCCGTGGCCAGTTCCTCTCCCGAAAGGAGATCGATCAGGGCCGCGACCACCGTTGTTGTACCGATATCCACCGCTACCCCGTAGCAGCGGGAGGAGGTATCCCCCGGTTCGATCCCGATGGGGCTGCCGGAGGCCACAACAACGGTAGCTCGATAGCCCCTGGAGCGTAGGGTGCCGGGAAGCTGTTGGAGGAAATCCAGCGGCAGCTCGGCGGGCAGCGGGCAGCCGAGGGCCCGCTCCAGCCGTCTCAGGTCGTCGCAGTTGTCCGCAAGGGATGGCTGGGGAAGTTCCATATACTTTTTGGTGATATGGGGCTCGAGCTCGAAGGGGGGGAGCACCCCGTCGGAAAGGATCCGATGACGCTTCGGCCCTTCATCGAGGAGCTTTACCACGCTTGTTCCCGCGGTCGTTGACCGGCAGGCGAGCCGTACCCCTTCACGGATGTCGGAGGCGCTCAGGAGGTTCAACTCGTCAAGGTGCGGCCCGCTGACGGCCCCCTCAACGATCTGAACCCGGCACTTGCCGCAGGTCCCCTTTCCGTTGCAGGGGGCCTCGACACCGATCGCGGCCTGCTGGGCGGCATCGAGCAGCAGGGTGCCCATTGGGACCCGCACCGTCCTATCGTGGGGGAGGAAGAGTATCTCCGCGCTGGTCATGGACACACGGCCCCGGCCACCGCCTTAATGTTGCCGACCGGAGTCCGTGGGCTGATGCCGCAGGCCGGGGCAATGATATCCACCCCCTCCGCCAGGCAGTGACGGGAGGCATTGCAGAGCTGTTCCGGCTCGCCCTTTTCGAGCATGAAGGTGCTGATATTCCCCATGGTCGCCTTGCCCGGCGCCAGCTCCCGCAGGGTAGCGATAGCGACCATGGAATCGACGCTCACTGCGGCCGCAGAGAGGTTGGAAAGCTCGTTCCCAAGCCCCTTGACGTTGCCGCAGATGTGGACGATGGTCGGGGCCCCGAACCGTTCCCGAAACAGATTGGTCAACTCGTTGAGATAGGGGGCCGCGAACTCCGCGAACGCCTCCCGTCCGATGATCTCACCGGTTGCGCTCGGGTCGGCGATGCAGACCACATCCGCCCCGGCCTCGATCATGGCGGCGCCGAAGGCGGCAAGGGCATCGGTGCAGCGGCGGGTGAGGAGGTGGGTGGCCTCCTTGTCCCGGCGCATCGCCCGGTAGTAGAGGAGCGGATCGACGAGCGATGTGGCGAGGCTGATCGGGCCGGAGAGGTTGGCGATCACCGGGAGATGCGGGGCGTTCTTTTTCAGGATGCGGATCGCTTCGCTACAGACCCCGGCCCGCCCCGCCAAGGGGTCGAACGGTGTCAGCCGGTCCAATTCCGTCATGGTTTCCATGGCATAGGCAGTGACCCGCGGTTCGCTTTCCCGTGAGCCGAGACCCACCTTTGCCCCCATCCCCTCCGCCTCGATGGTCATGCAAAAAGGGACCCCGGCGTTCTCTATGCCCGCCATCTCGTGGGCCGCCAGGGTGAGGCGGGCCATCTGTTCCGGGTCGGTGTGGGCCTCGGGCCAGTAGCAGTTTGCCCGCTCCATCACCTCAGTAACCACCATGGTCATCATGCCGCCGGGACAGATGAAGGGAGGACGGTCGGCACCCTCCCCGGCGAGAATCCCCATCAGACGTTCTTTCTGGTTCATTCTTCCACTTCCTGCGCCCTAGTGTGCTGTGCGGTTAGTTCGTATTCGTAATTCCGTCTCTTTTGTCCGCTGCCGTCGTTGCGGCTCCTTGATGTAGGCCCTGCTACACCTGCGTCACCGCGCCTTGGCATCAGCCAAAATAGCTAGGGAGTTTCCATCCGGAAACTCCGGATGTGAAACGAGCTGTTTCCGATTCGGAAAGGAGGGTTTTTTGACTCGACCTTACGGTCGCCTCCTTCGGAGCGCCTTCGCGGTCCAACTCGCTGCGCTCGTTGTCGTCCAGGCCAGGAGGTTCGCCGCACAATTTTGCCTGCAAAATTGGACCGCGAAGGCGCCCGAAGGGTGAGGCCAACGGCCGAAGTCACAAGCAAGCCCGAAGATTGACGCCGCATGGGCGGAAAAGAACCCTTTCCGGACGGAAACCAGGGAATTATTTCCCATGACTAACCACACAGCACACTAGCGCACCGCATAAATTTCCTGAGCCGCTCCCCGTCCAGGCCGTAGCCGATCATGGTCAACCGGGGCTCGACAGCCGCGGGAAAAGCTTCCAACGCCACCCGCTCCCCAACGATCTGGAGGTTCTGCCACCCCTTGTCCGTGACCTGCAAGAACCCCTTCCCCCGCACGACCCGGCCGAAGCCGCCGCAGGCCAACTCGGCCAGGAACTGCTCCAGGTCCTGAGCGGAAAGGGGCATGCCGGGCGTAACGCTGACGCATTCCATTGCGGGCACGGACGCGGCGCTGCCGGGGCTGACGGGCGCACTGTCCCGTCCAGCCGG
>JBEKFJ010000157.1:0-7072 GCA_050013355.1 Oryzomonas sp. | reverse complement strand
TTGCGCCGGGGATCGGCTCGGCCATATCGAACAGGCCCGGGTCCTCGACCTGGCAGAAATACGGACCGGCGTGCAACTCCTGCAGGACCACCAGGAGCGCCCCATCGGCCGCGGCCCGCCTGATCATGGCGCAGGTCCTGTCCAGGGTCGCTCCTCTATCGTTGCTGCAGCCCTGCTGAATCAATGCTGTCCTGAGGAGCGTCGTCATAGCAGCACTCCCCGGGGCAATTGCATGGTCACGCAGTGCAGCGATCCGTGCTGTTCCAGGAGCGGCAGGCAGTCGATACCGATGATCTCGCGGCCGGGAAAGGCTTGGCCGATGCGCTCCACGGCCAGCCTGTCCTTCTCATCGTCCCGGTAGGTGGGTACCAGCACGGCGCCGTTGATCACCAGGAAATTGGCATAGGTGGCCGGCAAACGGTGGGCCTGATCATCGAAAAGGGCCTTGGGCCAGGGAAGCGGGATCAGGCGGTAGGGAGAGCCGTCCGGCGCCCGGAAGGCAAGCAACTCACCCTCCATAAGTTTCAGCGCCTGGTAGTGTTCGTCCCGCGGGTCGTCGCAGGCCGTGTAGACGATGGTATTGTCTGGGCAGATGCGCGCCAGGGTGTCGATATGGGAGTCGGTGTCGTCCCCGGCCAGAAAACCGTGATTGAGCCACAGCACGCGGCCGGCCCCCAAAAGGGAGGCCAGGGCCAGCTCGACTTCGTTCCTGTCCAGTTGGGGGTTGCGGTTGGGCGACAGAAGGCACTGGGTGGTGGTCAGTATGGTGCCGAGGCCGTCGCTCTCGATGCTGCCCCCTTCCAGGATCAGGCCGACGGTCTTGAGATTGGGGGCCAACGCGCCCAACTCCTTGAGCCGTTTGGTGATCAGGTTGTCGTGGTTGGCTGCGAACTTGAGCCCCCAGCCGTTGAAGCCGAAGTCCAGAAGCACCGGCTTGTCGTTGAATATCACCGTGATAGGGCCAAAATCCCGCGCCCAGGTGTCATTGGTGGGCATCTCGCAGACAACGACCCTTTCCAGGTCGATGCCGGCCGATCCCAGGTAGTCGATGGCAGAGGCGGCGCCGGGCACCGCCAGCACCACCCGCTCAAAACGGATGATCTGGCGGATAATCTCCATAAAGACCGGTCGGACATCGTCCAGCATATAGGCCCAATCGGTACCCTCGTGGGGCCAGGCCAGCAGGACACCGTCCTGCACCTCCCATTCGGCGGGAAATCTCGGATTCACGCTCACGTCTCCTGTTGAAGCAGATCTCGTCCAAAAAGAACCCTTTCCGGATGGAAACCAGTATAGTATGTCGAAACCTCGCCGCGCAAGCCCGCTTTTCATTGGAACATGAAATAAGCCGGCGATACGTTAAAATCCACACAGAAAACCCCTACCTGAACCATGCTTACCCACTTTAGGCTTGCCTTGGTGCGGCTCTTGCGGTAACTAATATACTTCCGGTCCCTGCCGACATCACCGCAAAATGGAGTGTGTGTGAAGAGCCTGACATTACAAGCCCCGGCCAAGGTCAACTACCGCCTGGAGGTGATCCGCCGCCGCCCCGACGGCTACCATGATCTTCGCATGGTCATGCAGCGGGTCAACCTGTGCGACACCATTACCATTACCCTGACCGGGACCCCTGATATCAAAGTAACCTGCGGCAAAAGCGGTGTCCCCGACGGACCGGGGAACATCGCCTGGAAGGCGGCCCGCGTCATGCTTGACCTTGCGGATCACGGGCCGGGAGCGGTCATCGATATCACCAAGAACATCCCGGTTGCGGCCGGGCTGGGCGGCGGCAGCAGTGATGCCGCCACGGTGCTGATGGGCATGAACGAGTTGCAGGGCCTGGGGCTCTCCGAACAACGCCTGATGGAGATTGGTGTCACCCTGGGGGCCGATGTCCCCTTCTTCATCTTTCAAAAAACCGCCCTGGCGGAGGGCATCGGCGAAGAGCTCACCCCCATGCCGCCCATGCCAACCGCATGGGTGCTGCTGGTCAATCCCGGCGTACATGTCTCCACGGCCTGGGTTTACCGAAGTTTACAGTTGACAAACCGGGCAGCACTGGATAAACTCCCCGAGCTTTTCCGGAGTGTTGAGGATATCTGCTCGATCTTATCCAACGACCTCGAATCGGTGACCATCCCCGCCTTTCCCGTGATCGCCGAGATCAAGGAAAGCATGCTTCGCGAAGGTGCGGCAGGGGCTATGATGTCCGGCAGCGGCCCGACCGTTTTCGGCCTCTTCCGGGACCGGGAAAGCGCCGAACGGGCTCGTACCGTTCTGACCCAAGACACCGGCTGGTTCGCAGCCGTTGTCGAGACCATCTGATACGATTCTTTCACCTTTGCTTTGTTGGGGCGTCGCCAAGCGGTAAGGCACCGGATTTTGATTCCGGCATTCCCAGGTTCGATCCCTGGCGCCCCAGCCAATAAATATGAGGGTTTGTAGGCAATCTACAAACCCTTTTTTTGTACAAAAATTCGGCATAATTCGGCACATTTTCTTTGATATGGCTCAAGCATAAAGGTCAGTTTAACTAATTACGCAATTTAGCAAGTTTCCAATAGTTTCAAACATATATAGACCTTGGAATATTTTTTGGAATAATTTGTGGTAGGATTTTGCAAATAAAAAGCCCCCTGGCTAGCAAAACCAGGGGGCTTCCACATCAGCGGGGCGGAGAGGAGAAAAACGCCCGTTACGGTGGCTGACGTTTCGTTATCCGGTGAATGTGCCTTCCGGAAGTCCTGTGGCCACGGCTGCCGCCGTGGTGATCTGTTGAGATGTGTCGGCAGGGAGAAGGCCTGACTGCGCGACGGTTGAGGCAATGGTGGCCAGGGCGGTTACGGCGGTCTGCTGGGTTGCGCCGCCGGCCTGATGAGCGGCGATGGCCTGATCGATCTGCGGCAGGACCTTGGCGGCCAGATCCTCGGCAGATTTTGCCTGCGTGGGCGAGAACAGCTCGGCAACGGGCAAACCCATTTCGACCAGTTTATCAATTTTCAGGGTGACATTCTCGACATCAGATACAAATTCGCTCCAGGTCATGGTGATACTCCTTTCGGGTGGTTGCGCCGGCGCTATTGTCCGGCTGGTTAGTTTGGGCTTGAGGTGTCCTTGGATGCGGTTTTTCCTTTGATGTAGGTGGCGGCGGCTCCCAGGCAGATGCCCTGCGCGAGCTGATTATTGAGATACATGGCATAGACGCCTGCCACCACGATCCCGATTGCAAAGATGATCTCCACCACATCGTACTGGCCTAAAAAGTCTTTCACGGTCACACCCCCTCATATTGTTCGATACTCTCACAGAACGCCGCGCAGTCGTTCGGTGTCCAGAGCCGGTCAATATCGCCCTGCTCGATGGTCAAAACCCCGCGCTCGACATGGAGAGAGCACACTGGCTGCTCTTTCAGCGGGTCAATCGGGATGCCGAAGTCGCTGGAGATGCCGGTCGGTAAAAGCGACGTCGTACCATAAGGGTGAAGCTGTGGCTGGCCGGCAAACCAGTTGAGGTAATCCATGACCTTCTCCGGCTGTCCCGAGATTACCCAGGGGGTCACCCCGATCCATAGCTCCCCATCGATGTCCACCAGGCGTTCGGCCAGGGTAACGTCACGCCACGACGGCATGACCATCTCCGAGACACGCAACTCCTCGTTGGCATCCCGGTACAACCACATGACGTGGTAGAAGTCGCGGCCCTTGGTCAGTTCAGCGATTGCCTCTTCCGCCACGCCGTCCAGAGTTTCGAGGTTCGGCTTTCTGACCAGGCCTATGTAGCCGGTTTTAATCGCGCTGGTTTTCACGGGTGATCACCGCACTGCGCTCGGAGCTGCGTTTCGGCGTCATCAAGGCTCTTGGATAGGTTGGATTTGAGTTCGCACTGCTCCGCGGGGAGCGTGGCAACCTTCGCCCTTCCTTCGTCAAGCTTGCCCCAAGCGTCATTGCATTGCGACTGCAAAGTAGCGCAGCCCGCTACAGGCAAAAGCACCATTGCCAACAAGATAAGCTTTTTCATGTTTTCTCCTTTGCGCCTCATGGCGTTGATATGGTTCCAGACCCTAAAGGTTTTACAAACCTTTAGGGTCTAACCTTCCGCTTTCAGAATTTTGACCAGATTATCGTAACGACGCTGGCAATCCGCTTTATGCTCCTCGCCGTACGTGGTGTCAGTCAGCTTCCAGGTCAGAACATTATCGGCAGAGGCCGGATGCCCGAGGGCCAGCAGCCACTCTACGAAATGGGGACCGACACTGCCGTACTGATTCACGTAATCCGCCAGGGCCAGGATGCCGGCGGGATTATCCGCTACAACACCATGATCGGATTCCATGTTCAGTGCCGAGTCGAGGCAATGCTTCAACTGCGCCTCATCGTATTTCTCGACCACATCCTTGTGGGCGATCAACCTGGCGGCCAGCGGAACGGTATTGATCGTCTCATCGATCAGGCCATGGATCTCGGCCTGGGTGAAGCCGCAGTCCACCAGGCAGCAGACCGCGGCCGGGTTGTTCCGGACGTCCAGTTGCGTGACGCCGAAACTGAGGCCGGACTTGCCGACCTTGGCATTGGAAAAGCGCAGAGCAGCGGCTACGTTGCCGCTCAGCTCGTTCTGCAGGATCAGGTCATAAAACTGTTCGTTGAGGGTTTTCATTTGGCCTCCATCTCTCACAGGGATGTTCCATTATCGCCGCCACATCTTTTCCAGGAAGCACCTAAGCCTGCTCCAATATCCGGTTACGGGGTCACAGACGGAGTTCCCAGCACCGGGGGCTGTAAAGGGATGGTTGCAGTTGCCACCTTGGAGGGCGCGGATTCCTGCCCGGCTGCGTTGGTTGCGGTGACGTAGAAACAATCAGTGCCGCTACTCCCTTCGGTAACAGCATCCGTCATGGTGGTTACGGTCCCAAGCAATACCCACGGTGAAATCATTGGGGTAGCCGGGGTTAATGTGGCGCAGCCTGCCGCCGACGTGCCATACACCTTAAAACCGGTTGCTGACGAGTCTGTGTCCGTCCAGTTCAGTGTTACGGTAGAGGCATGCGCCATTGTCGCCATTGCCAGTAATGCGAGGGTGAGGATTGCTCTTTTCATGTTATTTCCTTTCAGTGTTTAAAAAATGCCACGGCTGTTGTCATTGCCGAAACGGTGCCGCTTGTCCATGTTCCTGTGAATTGACCGGTCACGCTGCCGAACGCTGTCTGTAGCTGGTATTCGTCACCAAAGGCATTTTGCATGCTTCCCGTGGTATTTTTGTTTATGAGAGTGAAGCCCGTTCCTGCGGCGCTGATAGTGGCGTTATTGGAGAATATATAGAGCCCGGAATAAACCAACTCTTTGTTGGCTGAGGTAGTTATACTCGTGTTCTTAGCATTATTTGTTGCGCTGCTTGTCCAGCTTATTTGACTAGCAGTAGCCAAATCTACCGGGATGCTGGGATTATTGGCCATGACCCCGCTGAACTCAGAAAAAGTCATGCCTGGATACGATACAGTAGAAGAGCCCCATGATGCTGTTACTGTGGGAGTTCCTGAAACCGTTCCAGGGAAGTAATAAACTGCAATAGCTGCTGTATTTGCTGAATTGTAGTTGAATGAGGCCTGCACCCATGTCTGCCCGAGGCTGTCTGTTACTGAGGTGGGGGCGGCGCTTTGACCGAACCACGCAATGGTTGTAACAGGGGTATTCCCGGCCGTTATCGCCGCCCCTGCTGTGACCGTCCAGGATGTATGCGTGGTGCCGGTGAAGTCGGTATTCCATGCCTTTGAACCGGAAACCAAGGCAGGATCGGAGCCAAGCGAGTACGCCGTGACATTCCCGGCTTGGAAATTATCCATCCGGCACGTACCGTCAGCTCCCCCCATATACGGATAACCGTTCCCATAAGTCCCGGTAATGGTCTGGTCTGGACGGCTGTAGGCAAGAACTCCGTTTACCAAGCATTGCACATTGTATCCATCATAGACTTCCTTGATGGTGTCATTGACTGAACCAACGGTCGAGGTCAGAATATTGTAGGTGTTGACGCCATTAATGTTTATTCCCCAACGAAGGTGAACCGTGCCCCCTAAAGCGTTGTAAGCACAGTAATAGCCCGTTTTATTGGGAGAAGATTGTACATTTGTCCCGACTCCACAATCGTTCGAGGAATTATCTGTCGGTAGAGTCGTGATCTGGACTTGGCTGAATTGAGGGGCAGTCCAGGTAAAAGTTCCACTCCAATAGGCGTCTGATTCGGTGCCATCCGCACTAGCTCCTACTGCATTGCTGATAATCTGAGGGGCGGCCCAGCCCGGAACGGTCGTCCAGTTGCTTCCTAGGCCCCCATTTGACCGGTTGAAATTGTCGGAGACATAGCTATAACTGCCAAGTCCCGGACCTGGCCCGATGCCTTGACCAGCAAAACTAGGGATAGCAAGAAACAGGCTGATTAAGATAATTGATAATGTTCTCATCTGCGTACCTTCCAGTTAAGAGTAATGGCACCAGGCGTGATTGAGGCTGATGTGTTATTACAGACCTTGAATACAGCATTGCCACTCGTCGGATATGCAATGATGGTTAGCATACCGGTTGCACTCGCTGCGTATCCCGTGACCCCGGTCGGATCTCCGTTGAAACCCCAATCTATTACGTCAGTGGTAGCAATCCCTGAACCGGCCACTGTGACAGCGGTTGCGCATGCGCCCGAGGAGATGGCGGAGGTGCCGAGAGTCGCCGTATTTCCGGCAATGAAATGTGCGTCCACATAAGCATCAGTCGCTATTTTGGTGTCGTTGCTGCCCCCGCTCTGCGTCGTCGCGGTCATGCCGTTGGCAAGCGCCCCGGAAAGCATACTCGCTGCTGGCAGTCCTGTTGCATTGGTAAGGACGAGGGTTGTCGGAGTGCCGAGCGCCGGAGTGACCAGCGCCATGTTCGTCCATGTTCCGGTAGGCATATATGACCCGCCAAGTTCAAGAATGGTGTCGGCGACATCCCGGACGGTCTTAACTCTGTTGGTGCTAGTCAGGCCAGTGAATGAGAGCAAGCCGGTTTGACCTGAGATGGAAACATAAGCCGCACTTCCATCT
>JBEKFJ010000156.1:0-10013 GCA_050013355.1 Oryzomonas sp. | reverse complement strand
ATAGGTCCCCGGAGCCCGCACCATCAGATCCCGCAGCATGGGCGAGTTGAGGTTGGCAAGTTCCAGGAGCTTGATGTCGGTAGTGTAGTGGAACAGCGTCTCGATGAGTGGGATGAAGCCGGAAACGAGGCCGGCGCTCAACATACCGCTGACCAGGGCGAAAAAGACCACATAGATCGTCTGCATGGTGAAAAGGGTGGCGCTTGAGGTCTGAAAGGCCAGCGCAATGGCAAGGTTGACGACCGACACCTTTAGGCCGGCGGTGTAGATGGTGCTTCGGTCCGAGCAATGGCGCACGCCGTGAGCCCCGACGATACTCCCCAGCAGAGCATAGATCACGACCGTCATGTTGCTGTCGAACATGATCCCCAGAAGGGGCGCCAGGATCGCGCAGTAGACCAGGGCCACCTCGGAATTGATGAAGATGCGCACGATCATGGTGCCGGCGGCGAAGGGGAACAGGTAGAAGAAGGAACTGGTGTCGATATCCGGGAATACCGGACCGATGTTGTGGGCGATCAGGAGCGAAATCTTGAAGAGCAGGAAGCTGCCGGTAATCAGCAGCGATATGATCAGGATGTCCTTGTTGGAAGGGTTGAACTTGCGGATGTTCTTCAAGGCGAAACGGTACGGGAAATAGAACAGCACCAGGATCAGGGCAAAGATGCCGACAGCCGAGGACAAACGGTTACCGCTGCGGTTCTCCTGAAAGATCGCTTGCAGCTTGTGGGCCTGTTCGGGGCTGATCCGCTCGCCGACCCTGACGATCATCTCTCCCTTCTGGACCTTGAAGAGCACCGGCCTGACCGCCTCCGTGGCGGTCTTGGCCCTGGCCTCCGACGCCTCGCGGTTATAGAACAGGTTCGGCAGGAGAATGCGGGCGATTACCCCTGCAATCCTGTCCCCGTCGACGCGGTCGTTCAGGCCCGAAAACTGCCAGCCGGCAACCATTCTGCGGGCTTCCCTGATTTCGGTGAAGTCGGTGGTCTCGTCGCTCCCCTCGACCACCCGGCCATTGTCGTTGATGAGTTCGACGCCGCGCTGGGAATCGGTCTGGAATGCCTTGCCATCGAGGACGATCCTGCGCCGGTACAGTTCATTCAGCATGCGGCCGGCGTCCGCCAGAAAAACCTGGTCCGCGGCGATGCGGGTGAAGGCGCGGATATCCGCCTCGCTCAGCTCAGTGTCCAAGAGCGGGACGAGCAGGGTGCGCCACTCGTCCGTATCTTTCCGGCTTTTGGCTGCATGTTCCTTGCGGACCGCTGAGACGACCTGTTCGAGCTTGCCGATGATATAGGAGGGGACGCGGTCGCTCAGGTTATAGACGACCGGCGCGTTGTTGCCGGCTTCCTTGCGGCGCTGCTCGGTCAGGGCGCGGTCTTCGACGAGGTAATCCTGGGGCGCGCGGATATCGGAGGTGGCGATATCCCCCGGCTTAAATTCGGCCGAGCGGAAAGGCTTGCCGGGCAGCAGGATCAGCATCAGCAGGAAGGCGGTCGTGACGAGCAGGATAAACCTGTTGCGGCGGGCTGTGCGGGGGTTGGAAAACCACCTCACCATCAGGTCAAGGAGGTTTGACCCCAGCTTGGTCATATATGTCAGCGTGTTTTGACCCTGATTATTGACAGGTTGTTCAGGCATAGGGGGTTGATGATCCGGCAAGGTGCCGCCATGCGGTCCATGCAATATAAGTATTTGAAATAAAATTTAAATATACTCTGCATGAACCGCACTGTCAATATTGCTCTTTTCACACCTCACAGATATCCGCAGCCGTTATCTCCACATCCGGCCAACCCTCGTAGACCCATTCCTCGATGCGCTCAAGCACCTGCCGGGCAATGACCTTGTCCGGGCTGACCGTTACGAACGCCAGCACCGCCGCGCCGGGCACATCCTGGCGGTCAACCTCGGCGCAGGCCGCGTTGAAGCGGTTGCGGCAACGCCCCAGGATGCTCTTGACGATGCCGCGTTTTTCCTTGAGGGTGCGGGCGGGCAGGTCCAGGTGAAGTTCGAGGCAATAGATGAACATGGTTCAATCCTCCGTCAACTTCACCCCGCACTTGGGACAGCGGCGCAGCTTGCACCATGACGAATAGAATGCCTTGGCCAGGGTCGCCTCGCATTGGGGACAGCGGAAGACGCCCCGGGCGGCAAGGAGGACCCCGACCAGACAGGCGAGCTTCAGCAGGTTGGCTTGGAAGGTGTTTTGCCCGGCTGGCGGGGCGGTCAGGCGAAAGGCGATGACAAGGGCAACCACGCTTGCCAGCAGTGCCAGGTAACGTTTTTTTCTCTTTTTGTATTTGCTTTGTATCTCATCCATTGCCGCGAATCTCCGTTACATCGGCACCCCCTATTCCATGGTGCGGATTATCTCTCCGGTGTTTTCGTCAACGGTGATGACGAGGCGCTTTCCGTCGCTGGGTTTCTTTTTTTCAGCGGCTTTGCGCTTCTGTTCTTCCTGCTCCTGTTTCTCCCGCGTCTCTTCGGACGCTGCCCAACGCCTTTTGAGTGAATCTTTTTTATCGAGATCCTCATCCAATATGGCCTTGCATCCCTTGCGGTATTTTTCAGGGACGTTTTCCAGCTTGTCGGTGATGACTATCGCCCCGCTGCTGTCCTGGTATTTAAAGAACGTAGCTCTTGCATCAACCGACACCAACAGCAGCATCCCGACAAGCAAGCCTGTTAACCTCATAACTCCTCCTTATCCGTTATGATGTGATTTGTCTGTTCTTTCGTCCAGAGCCCTTGCTCTCCCGCATCTCTCAAAACCCGACCCTCAGGCCGAGGACAACGCTGTGGTTGAGATAATCCATCTTAAAGGCCGGGGCCTGCCCGCTGGCCTCGCTGAACTTGGGGCGGGTGCTGCTGAAAAAACGGTAGCCCAGGTCCAGGCTCAGCCGTTCCGTCAGCGCATAATCGATCCCCAGGCCCAACTGGTAGGCAAAGACCAGGGTCGAGTCGCTGCTCAGGGGCTCGCCGGTCACTGTCAGGTCCGAGGTCGCGATGCGGGCGGCGCCGAGGCCGGCGCCCGCGTAGGGGGACCACGACCGGTCATCGCCGTGGAAGACACCGTAGAAGTTAACCAGTAGGCTGTCAGCCGTCACGTTGCCGCCCGCCGGGGCAACCCCGTCCGAAAACCTGGCCTGGTCGAGCCGGTTGGTGCGGTGGCTGTATTCAAGTTCGATGCGACCCTCGCCCTCGGGGTTGCCCGGCTCGAAGTCCCAGCCAACCACGGCGCTCCCCAGCAGGCCGGGGTTGAACCTGAGGTCGAACTCCCCCAGGCTGTCGTTGCACGCGGCGGTCATCAGGGCGTTGGCGCCCAGGAATGCCCCCGCATAGGGGCCCGAGTGCGCAGCCCAGGCCGGGCCGCAGAGCAAGAGCGGCAGGCAGAGGGCTAGTATCATCCGGCAGGTTTGTTTCATGTCATTCCTTCCTGGCAGAACTCAATAGTCATAATGCAACGGTGCATTCCCGACCGTTCCCTTCTACTCCCTTGAACTAAGGCACATTGATCGTCACGTTCGCTGGGGACAGGCCACCGAAGGTGGCGGTCAGGGATGTTGAGCCGCTGCCCACCCCAATGACCTGGCCCGGCTGATTCTGGCTGTCGGCCAGGATGGCGATGTTTCCGTTGAGGGTCGCCCAGGTCGCATCTGCGGTTACATCCTGGGTGACGCCGCCGCTGTAGGTTGCCATGGCGGTAAAAGAGGTCTGTTGGCCGGACGTCAGGGGTTGCGTCCCGCCGGGAGAGACGGCAATGCTCTGGAGGGTGCGCGCCGTGACCGTAACGGGAATTGGGGCCGTATATGTCAGGCCGCCAAAGGTGACGCCGATATTGGCTGAGCCGGCGGCCACTCCGCTGATCTGCACCCCGGCTGGTCCGACCGTGCCGACCGTGGCCACTGTCGGTGCGTTGGAGGTCCATTTTGCATTGGCCGTCACATCCTGGGTTGAGCCATCGCTGAAGGTGGCGGTCGCGGTAAGGCGGCCGCTGGTCCCTGCCGCCAGAGCCAGGCCGGACGGGGGGGAGACCGTAAACGTGCTGAGCGCCAGGTTGGAGACAGTCAGGTTGGTTATGGCGTTCAGGGTGGGGGATTCAGCCTTTATCGTGGCGGTGCCCGTCGCCACGGCATTGACCAGCAGCCGGTTGCCTGTGGGGCCGGTCAGCGTGGCGCAGTTTGGGGTTATGTTGGCAACCGACCAGTTCAACACCCCAGTGATGTCCCGTGTGGTGCCGTTGCTGAAGGTTCCGGTGATTCCGGTGACGCTTATGGGGGCAACCGTGTTCTGGTCGACGGTCAAGGTGGTTGGGAGGATGAAGCTGACGAGGTTGCCGCCGGTCACGGTGAGGGTGGTTGTGTTGCTGACGACTGTGCCCAGGCTGGCGGTGATATTAGTGGTTCCCTGGGTGGCGGTCTGGGTAATGCCGGCGATGGGGCTGGGAGCCACGTTGGTATTGGATGAGTTCCAGGCGACCTGGCTGGTGATGTCCTTGGGCGGTCCGCTCGAATAGGTGCCGGTGGCCGTAAAGGTCACGGTGGACAGGCTCAGGACCGAGGTAAAGGTGTTGGAGGTCGCGACTGCAATAGATTGCAGAACCGGCGCCGTGACGGTGAGGACCGTGGGGCCGTTGACACCGCCGAAGGTGGCGGTGATGGTCGTGGTGCCGGCCGCCACGGTTGTGGCCAGCCCGCCATTGTTGTCGGTGGCTGCGTTGCTGACGGTCGCCACCGCTGTGTTGCTGGAGGCCCAGGTGGCGTCGAAGGTTATATCCTGGGTGGTTCCATCCGAGAATTTGCCGGTTGCCGTAAACTGCTGAGTCAGGCCCATGGCGATGGACGGGTTTACGGGGGTGACCGTCACGGTGCTGATGGTGGCTGAGCTTACGGTCATATTGAAGGTGGCCGACACGCCCCCCATGGTCGCGGTCAGGACGGCGCTGCCCGGAGACAGGCCGGTCACCCGGCTGGGGCTCGCCGTGGTCATGAAGTTGGCCACGTTTGTTGCACTGCTCGTCCAGACCACCTGGTCGCTGATGGGGCGGTTGAACAGGCCCGAGTAATTGCCGGTCGCCGTGAGCTCGACGGAGGTGCCCTGGGCGATGGGCGAGTAAGCCGCGGTGATCGTGATGGAGGTGAGGGGGGTGATGGTGTTCTGCCGGGACGCGGTTCCGCTCCATCCGCAACCGGATAACAGCACTGCCATAACAAGACCTGACCAGATCAGGTTGCGCATAAACTTCCCTCCAAGAAAGGCTGTAAAGCTTGCCGGCACCTGTACTCATTAAATCCGGCTATCATCCTTCTACATCACCAAACAGCGAATTTCAACGTAATTTCAGAGTGTTAAAAATATTAACATTCCATGGCCGATCACAAAACCGGCTGTTTTTACACGATAAAAAGGCACCCGAACCACCTCCGGGCGCTGCTGTTGTATCATTTTGGGACAAAAAAACAAGGTTGGACGGCCTTGTCATTTCCGGCTGCGCACCACCACTCCGAACACCTGTCCTTTGACCTCTGTGACCCGGTAACCGGGAACGTTTTCCGTAGTGACTACCAGCATGGTTTCCTCCGTGTGGGTGGTTGTGTGTGCGGCGCTTTGATTCCTTGTGAATCGCCTACAAAAACACCCGGTAATCGGTATTGAGCGCCTTAGCCAGTTTCCGGGCATTCTCCTTGCCGATGGGGCGCTTGCCGTGTTCCATCTCGGAAATGTGTCGCTGGGGGATGCCGGTAACATCGGCAAGCTGCCGCTGGGTGACTCCCTCCCGACCGCGTGCGCCGCGCAGACAGGATGCGGGGATGCTCTCGCCGGGGAACTGCTCGGCCACAACATCCCGCCAGGGGCGCGACTCTTCGGGAAGTTCGGGCTCCATTTCTGCGATGTACCGCTTAAACCGTTCAAGCTTTGTGCGGTGGACGCGGACCTGCAGGGTGAGCGTTTCGTCAGTAGGGCGCTTTTTCGTGAGTGCCTGCATATTGTACCTCCACCAGCCTGATTTCCTGGTCGATCTCTTGCCATACCACAACGTATGTCGGCCGTCCGGTCTTGATATGGCAGTGGTGTTTGTGGTCTCCCAGTTTCGAGTAATTCTTCCAATCCCCTCTTACGGGGCCAAGGGTTTCTATCTCCGCCAGCAGGATGTTCAAAGCATCCCGGACCGGCTTTGGCAGGTCTCGAAGCTGTTTCTGAACTCGCTTATGGAGCGTAACAATCCATGCCATGGGAAATACCTTATACTATTAATTAGTATCAGTCAAGCTGCCGCCATTTCAGGAGATATCTCAAAAGCGGCACCGCCGATTACTTGCTGAAGGATCTAATCTCTGAACCCGACGAGGAGCGCATCGGGTGATGCCCGCCTTATTCACCATTCACTCCTCCTCCATCCGGCGTTCCCGCTCGCCGCGGAAGTGGAAATACGCCAGGAACAACGATGCTGCCTGGAGCGCGGCGCAGAAATAAAACGGAGCGCCGATGCGCCAGTCGCCGCGGGGCAGATGGGACACCGTCGCCAGAAGCGGCGCGCCGCACAGGGGAGCCACCACCGCCATCAGGCTGTTCAGGGAGTTTACCGCCCCCAGGATCTGCCCCTGGCTGTGGGGGTCGGCGGCGCTGGAGATGATGCTCTGGAACGCCGCGGTGATAGTGAAGCCGAGCACGTTCAGGAAGATCACTGCGTACATCATCCACCCCTGGGTGGCCGCGCCCCACAGCACGTAGGCCACGGACGAGGACAACAGCCCGGCCACCGCCAGGCGGCGCGGGCTGAAGCGCTTCAGCAGGCGGCCCAGCAGAAACCCCTGCACGATCAGCGACATGAGGCCGACCGCGGCCAGGGACCAGCCGTTTTCCCGCGGCCCCCAGCCGAATTTGAAGGTGGTGTACAGGACCCAACTGGTGAACATCACGAACTGGGCCAGCCCGCTCAGGGCGACCACGGCCACCAGCCGGCCGACGCCGCTCAGCGACGCCAGGGCGCGCAGTGATGCCAGGGGGTTGGCCTGCCTCGGCCCGATGATGAAGCCGCAGCCGAACATGGCGCCCAGCATGCCGAAGCGCTTGGCCCGCTCCTCGGGCGGGGTGATGTCGGCCACGTAGGCGTTGGCCACGGCAGCGTTGGCCTGCATCGCGCCCCCCACCAGCCGCACAGCGATCAGCATCCAGAGTGCCGTGGCGAGGCCGGTGGCGAAGAAGTTGAGGCCTAGGCCGCAGAAGCCGAGCAGGAGCAAGGGCCGGCGGCCGTAGGCGTCGGACAGCGCGCCCAGGACCGGCGAGGCGAAGAAGTTGGCGATGCCGAAGGCAAACACCACCACGCCGTACCAGAATGCCTGGTCTGACTGGGAGCCGGTGAAGCTGCCCACCAGGGTGGGCAGCACGGGAATGATCAAGCCGATGGACACCATGTCGATCAGCACGGTCAGCATGATGAAGGGCATGGCCGCAGTGCGGTCGCGGCGGGGGGTGGATAGTTTGAAATCGATCACGTGTGAATTCTCTACCCTTTCATTGTGTGTTCAGGGGTGTTGCGGGGGAAGGGGAGGCTTTGCCGTTCTCATCTCTCCCCTACCAGGTTGTTGAAAATCCCCAATCATCCTTCTACAACACGTAAATTTGAGTTTCAACGTAATTTCAAAGCGTTAATAAATGAGTACTCCGGGGGACCTTCACGAAACAGCCTGTTTTTACACCCAAAAGGGCGCTTGTACCCCATCTGCACGCCAATTCCGGGGTGCAAAAGAGGGGACACATCGTGCCGTTCCCGCTCCCCTCCCAAAGGCGTATTGTCATGATTACATCCGCATATTTCCATATTGCTTTAATAAGGTATTCTTGTCAAAATGGGCGGCATGTGGAAGCAGGCGTCGCCGTTTCGATGGGCAATGGGGTGATGTATGGCAATTGACCGCAACGATCTGATTCTGGCCGTTTCCAACGAAGGCTTCTGGGATTGGGACTTGACCTCCGACCGGGCCTACCTGAGCCCGCGCTATTGCGAACTGGCCGGCTACTCCCCCGATGTCACGGTTTTCGACAGCCGTTTTTTCAAGACGATCATCCATCCCGATGACCGCAAGCGGGTCTTCAAGGCCATTCAGGATCATGCACGGCGCGCCGGCGACATCTCGGTCATCGAGTACCGGATGATCTCGCGGGACGGGACGGTCAGGTGGATGGAGGGGCGGGGTAAGGTCGTCTCCTACGATGACCAGGGCAAGCCGGCGCGCATGGTGGGAACCATCATCGACATCACCGGGCGTAAAAAGACGGAAGCGCTGTTGAAGGAGAGTGAAGAGCGTTTCCGATCCATGGTGGAAAAATCGCCGAACATGATCATGATCCATGTGGGCGGCCGGTTTGTGTACCTGAACCCTGCCGCGGTCCGCAGCTTTGGCATTGCAGACCAATGGGAATATGTGGGCAAGCCGGTCGGCGAGGTGATCCATCCCGATTTCCGCGATATCGCCCGGGAGCGCAGCGCAGCCGGAGCCGGCCATCCCGATCTCAGGGCGGAAGAGAAGTTGCTGCGCAAGGACGGCACCCCCTTCTGGGTCGAGATTACCGACATTCCCGCCACCTATGAGGGGCACCCGGCGGTGCAGGTCATTGCTGTGGACATCTCCGAGCGTAAACATTCTGAAGGCGCCTTGCGGGAGAGCGTGGAGAAGTACCGGGCGGTGATCGAGGCCTTTGACGGCTTTATCTACATCTGTTCCCAGGAGAACCGTATCGAGTTCATGAACGACCGGCTCATCGAGCGAACCGGGCGGGATGCCACAGGCGAGTATTGCTACAAGGCCCTGCACGATCTGGACTCGGTCTGCGGGTGGTGCGTCAATGAACAGGTCTTTACCGGCGCATCCATCCGCTGGGAGGTGCAAAGCCCGAAGGACGGCAGGTGGTACGAGGTCAGCAACTCACCCATCCACAACGCGGACGGCACCATCTCCAAGCAGGCCATGATCACGGACATCACCGAGCGCAAGCATGCCGAGGGGGCGCTGCACGAAAGCGAGACCCTTCTGAACGCGGTCATGGACGGCATCCCCGATCCCGTCTATATCAAGGACCAGGACACGCGCATCCTTTTCGCCAACCCGGCCATGGCCCGGGTTGTCGGCAAACCGCTGGCGGAGATTATCGGCCGGACCGCCGGCGAATATTTCGGCGATCCCGGGGTCGGGCTGGCGCTCCGGGAGCACGACCTGGCTGTGATGGCATCCGGCCGGGCCGAGGTAGTGGAAGAAACGGTCCCGACCCCCCTCGGCAGGCGCACCTTCCTCTCCAGCAAGGTGCCGTACCGAAGTTTGAAAGGCGATATCATCGGCATCATCGGTGTTTCGCGCGACATCACCGAGCGCAAGCATCAGGAGGAAGAACTGAAGCTGGCCAAGGAGCAGGCCGAGGCCGCCAACCTGGCCAAGAGCGAGTTTTTGGCCAACATGAGCCATGAGATCAGGACCCCCATGAACGGCATCGTGGGCATGGCCAGTCTGCTGCGGTTGACGGAGTTGAGTGACGAGCAGCAGGAGTACCTGGATTGTATCCAGCTCTCCTCGGATAACCTCCTGGCGCTCATCAACGACATCCTTGACCTTTCCAAGGTCGAGGCCGGAAAGATCGTGCTGGAGATGGCGCCCTTCAGCCTGAGGGATTGCATCGACGATGCCGTCAGGGTCCATATTTCGAACATTCACGCCAAGGGGCTGGCGTTGAAGACCGATATCCCCGCCCAGGTGCCCGACGCCCTGACCGGGGACCAACTGCGGCTGAAACAGATCCTGGTCAACCTGATCGGCAATGCCGCCAAGTTCACGGAAAAGGGCGGGATCAGCGTCTCCGCCGCCCTGCTGGAGGCCCACGGCAACACGGCCGTCGTCCGGATCAGCGTGGCGGATACCGGCATCGGCATCGACGAAGCCGCCATCGACACGATCTTCGCCCCCTTCGGCCAGGCGGACTCATCCACCACCCGCAGGTACGGCGGCACCGGGCTCGGT
>JBEKFJ010000155.1:0-7150 GCA_050013355.1 Oryzomonas sp. | reverse complement strand
GGCTTACACCGTGAGCTATGCCCTCTTGGGTTCGCTCCTGTTCAGTTTCACCCTGATTCCCTGTCTCGCCTATATGGCCTTACGAAAACCACGTCCGGTCTTCCACAACCGACCGCTCATATGGTTGCAAAATAAATTCCGGCAAACGCTGGAGCGAATGCTGGCAATGCCTGGAATTGCCTTCCTGATCGGCGTGGCAGCACTAATTGCCGTAATCGGCCTGGGGATGACCGTCGGACAGGAATTCCTGCCCGAACTGGACGAAGGCGCCCTGTGGCTGCAAGTGCAGTTGCCGACCGGTCTGTCGCTCGATAAGGCCAGCGAGATGGCAGGAGATCTGCGGCGCACGCTACGCGAATTCCCCGAGGTGTCCTATGCCATCACCCAGCTCGGCCGAAACGATGACGGAACCGATCCGTGGACGCCTTCCCACATCGAAGCGCCGGTTGGCCTGAAACCCTACAATACCTGGCCCAAGGGGGAGACCAAGGCGGAGTTCCTGCGCCGGCTCAACGCCCGTTTGCAACAACTGCCGGGGTTCTCAATCGGCATAACCCAGCCAATTATAGATATGGTCGACGATGCTATCGGTGGTGCGCACAGCCCGCTGGTCATCCGCATTGTCGGCGACGATTTCAAGGAACTGCGGCGCATCGGCGGAGAGCTCGTCAACATACTGCAAGGCATCCGGGGAACGGCTGATGCGTCCATATTCCAGGAACCCCCGATCCCCCAGATCGCGATTGATATCGACCGGCCGGCTGCAGCCCGTTACGGCATCAACATATCCGACATCTCCAACCTGATCCAGACCGGTATCGGCGGCGCCTCAATCAGTAAGGTCTATGTGGCGGACCGGACGTACGACGTTACTGTGCGGTTCCCCCGGAATGCCCGCAACAATCCGGAAGCACTCGGAAATCTGGTACTGACTACCTCCAGCGGCGCGCAGATCCCCCTTTCCCAAGTTGCCCATATCAGGCAGCAGACCGGCGAAAGCACTATCGCGCACGAGATGGGCCACCGCGAACTGATTGTCCGGATCGATAACCGGGACCGCGCCCTATCCGATTACCTGGAGGAAGCACAGCATAAGATTGGTCAATCGGTCAACTTCGACCACAGCAAATATCGCCTTGTTTGGGGAGGGCAATTCGAGAACCAGCAACGTGCTCAGGCCAGGTTGACGGTTATCATGGGTATCGTATTAGCGCTCATGGCCGTGTTCCTGTTCGCTGAGTTCGGTAAAATACGTCAGACTGTGCTGATCCTCAGTGTGATTCCGCTGGCGGCCCTGGGCGGCCTGATTGCGCTCCATGTCACCGGCGAGACCCTGAATGTCGCCAGCGCTGTCGGCTTCATCGCGTTGTTCGGCGTGGCCGTGCAAAACGGTATCATCATGATCTCCAACATCAACCGGGTCCGCGAACAAGGCGCAGCGCTGCACGAGGCCGTCCTGTCCGGTGCGGTCGAACGTTTTCGGCCGGTGCTCATGACCGCCACCGTGGCGTCTATAGGAATGCTCCCCGCGGCAATGGCCACCGGTGTCGGCACCGATGTGCAGCGGGCGCTGGCCACCGTCGTCGTGGGTGGAGTGGTTATCGTTACTTTGTTGACACTCATAATCCTGCCGACCTACTACTATGCTCTGGAGCGCTGGGTCGAACGTCGCAAAGCCACGTCTCAGCCGGAACTGGGAGGGGATATCTGATATGCAGCCATCATCGTTGCCGGCACGGAGCAAGTCTCAACTCATGATTGCATACAGCTCCCGCATGTCTGCTCATCCGGGCTTTGCTTTACTTGTTGCAGTATTCACCGCAGTTGTTCTCCTTGCCGGATGCGCGGTAGGGCCGGATTTTCGAAGCCCGCCAGCACCTACTGTCGATAGCTACACCCCACAATCCCTGCCCGCGCAGACTGCCTCGATCAAAGTCAAGGGGGGAGAAGCGCAGCGATTCGTGCACGATATGGACATACCCGGTCAATGGTGGACGCTGTTCCACTCGAAGCCGCTCGATGACCTGATCGAGCAGGCACTCAAGGCCAATCCCGACGTTGAGGCCGCTCAAGCCGCACTGCGTGGAGCCTGGGAAAACGTCTATGCGCAGCAGGGTGCGTTCTTCCCCAGCATCGAAGCCAACTTTAATCCCACGCGCCAAAAGGTTTCCGACGCGTTGTCCAGTCCCTTGGCCAACAACAGTAACCTATTTAGCCTTCATACCGCTCAGGTTTCCGTTGCTTACACGCCGGATGTGTTCGGCGGCAACAGGCGGCTGGTGGAGTCGCTCAAGTCGCAAGCCGATTGGCAACGCTTCCAGCTCGAAGCCACCTACCTGACGCTGACCTCGAATGTGGTTGCAGCGGCGGTCGAAGAGGCGGCCTTGCGCGGGCAGATCACAGCGATCAAACGGATAATCGATATCCAGAACCAGTTGCTCGAACTGCTGCAACGCCAGTTCACGTTGGGGCAAGTTGCTGTTGCGGACGTAGCGGCACAGGAAGCGGCTCTGGCGCAATCACAGGCTATGCTGCCGCCATTGGAAAAACAATTGGCCCAACAGCGCGACTTGCTGGCTCGCCTTATCGGTCGTTTCCCCAGTGAAACTATAACTGAGAATTTTGAACTCCCATCGCTACAACTGCCGCAGGAACTTCCGGTGAGCCTGCCTTCCAAGTTAGTCTCGCAACGGCCGGACATTCGCGCGGCAGAAGAGCAGTTGCACGCCGCCAGTGCCGAGATAGGGGTCAACATAGCCAACCGGTTGCCCAATATCACACTAAGCGCCAATATGGGGTCCACCGCCACGTCGATCAGTCAACTGTTTACCTCCGGGAACGGCTTCTGGGCCTTGGCCGCCAATATGACGCAGCCGATCTTCCAAGGGGGGACATTGCTGCACCGTCAACGCGCTGCCGAAGCGGCCTACGACCAAGCTGCGGCGCAATATCGCAGCACCGTGCTCACCGCTTTTCAGAACGTGGCCGATACGTTGCATGCCATCCAATCCGACGCAGACGCCTTGAAAGCCGCTGTCGCCGCCGAGCGTGCCGCCGCCAAAAGTCTCTCCATCGTACGCAGCCAGTTGGAATTGGGCGATGTCAGTCCTTTAGCGCTGCTCAATGCCGAACAGACATACCAGCAGGCGATGATCAGCCTCGTGCAGGCCTTCGCCAACCGTTACGCCGATACGGCAGCGCTCTTCCAGGCGCTGGGCGGTGGCTGGTGGAACCGGACCGATGTACACGCTGGGGTTGGCGGGTAATGCCGTTCAATGCCGTTGCAATGATCTATGGCATGAGGTTAACGTCCAATTCGGCCCGCATACAGTGGCGGTAGTGCAACGCCTGGTTACAATGGGGAACTGAATTGCTCCCATTGATAAAAATCGATACAGACAAAACAAACGCCGTGCAGCCATAACAGGTTGCACGGCGTTTGCGTTCGCGGAGGCGCCCACGAATCGGTTGAAACGAAAACTAGTCCTTCTTGACCGGGATCTTGGCCTTCAGGACATACTTGCCCCCTTTGACTTCCAGCAGGCAGAGCGGTGACTTGATCGGCTCGCGGTTGTTGCCGATGGTGATGGCGCCGGAAACGCCTTCGAAGTTTTTGGTCTTGGCGATGGCATCCTTGAATACCTTCGGATCGGTGCTCTTGGAGGTGGTCATGGCAGCGGCGATAAGCTTGACCGCGTCATACCCCTGGGCTTCGAACAAGCCCGGCAGGGCGCCGTTGTTCTTTGCCTTGAAGGCCTCAATAAACTTGGCGGTCACCGGTGAGGCCTGTTCGGGGGAGAAACCGACATAGGACATGGAGCCCTCGACCGCTTCGCCGCCCAACTTTATGAACACAGGCGAGAACAGGCCGTCGCCGCCGAACATATTGACCTTGATCCCTTGCTTGCGGGCCTCCTTCATCAGCAGCGCACCTTCGGTGTAGTAACCGGAGCAGAAGAGGATGTCCGGTTTTTTTGCCTTGATGTTGGTCATCTGGGCGGAGAAGTCCTTGTCGCCGTCCTTGATCTTCTCGTCAGCCACGATCTCGATGCCGGCGCCCTTGGCGGAATCGCGGAAGATCTGCGACATGCTGACGCTGTAGTCATTGTTGTCGGAGGTGATCATGGCCACCTTCTTGAACTTGAGGTTCTTGGCAAAGTAATCCAGCAGGGCCGGGATCGCCACGCTGTCCAGCAGTGTGTCGCGGTAGATGTAATCGCCGATCTCAACCACGCCCATACCGGTTGCGCCGGCGGAGAGCAGCACGACCTGGGCCTTCTGGGCGATGGGGGCGGCAACCTTGGTGATGCCGGTAGTGGGGTCGCCGACAATGGCCACAACGTCGTCGCGGCTGATCAACTTCTGGGTGACCGAGGCTCCCTCCTGCTTATCGCCGCGGTCATCGGCCTCAACGATCTCGATCTTCTTGCCGTTGACGCCGCCGGCGGCATTGATATCTTCAGCCGCCATCTTCATGCCGACCAGGGTCGGTGCGCCTAACATGGCAACGTCACCGGTCAGAGCCCCCAGGAAACCTATTTTGACAGTAGTGCCGGCCGCTGCCTTGGGCGCTTCTTCGCTCTTGGCCTCTTCCTTCTTTTTGCAACCGGCGGCGAGCGACAGGGCCATAGAACCGGCCAGCAGCAATGCTGCAATCTTCTTGACGTTCATTTGTTCCTCCTTTGGAGTAGACCGGCTAGTGTCCCGTGTGGTTAGTCGTGGGAAGTAATTCATTTGCTATTTTGGCTGGTACCAAGCGCGGCGACGTAGGTGTAGCAGGGTCTACATCAAGGAGCCGCAACGACGGCAGCAGTCAAAAGAGCCGGAATTACGAGTTCGAACTAACCGCACGGGACACTAGATAGTGGCGCGCCACTCCTCAAGCTTCTCCAGGGCGCGTTCCGCAAGTTTCTGGCGTTTTCCCTTCTTCTTCACCCGTCCCGGCAGTTCGGGGAACAGGCCGTAATTGACGTTCATGGGCTGGAAGTGACGCACGTCGGCGTTGGTGATGTGATGCATCAGCGCCCCAAGAGCCGTTTCCACCGGAGGCACGGCTGGGGAACGGCCCAGTAGGAGGCATGCGGCGCTCATGCCGGCCAGAAAACCGCTGGCCGCCGACTCCACATACCCCTCCACCCCGGTAATCTGCCCGGCAAAGATGATACGCGGATCGCTTTTGAGCTGCTGGGTCGCCAACAGCAGGGCCGGGGCGTTAATAAAAGTGTTGCGGTGCAGGGAACCGAGCCGGACGAACTCGACCCCCTCCAGCCCCGGAATCATGCGGAAGATGCGACGTTGCTCCGGCCAGGTCAGCTTGGTCTGGAAACCTACCAGGTTGAACATGGTCCGCTCGCGGTTCTCGGCCCGCAATTGTATTACGGCATGCGGCTCCGCGCCCGTACGGGGATCGATCAGCCCCACCGGTTTCATCGGGCCGAAACGGAGCGTCTCCACGCCCCGCTCCGCCATCTCCTCAACCGGCATACACCCCTCGAAGTGGACGAGCTTCTCGAAATCCCGTGCCGGAACCTTTTCCCCCCTGACCAGTTCATCCACAAACCGCAGGTATTCCGCCTCGTTCAAGGGACAGTTGAGATAGTCGTCGCCATCCCCTTTGCCGTAGCGTGAGGCGGCGAAGATCGTGGTCATGTCGAGGGAGGAAGCCGTAACGATGGGCGCAATGGCGTCGTAGAAGTAAAGCCGGTCGCCGGTCAGCCGGGCCAGCGCCCCGGCCAGGGCATCGCTGGTCAACGGGCCGGAGGCGATGACGACGGTGCCGGCGGCGGGTATGTCGGCAACCTCGCCCCGCTCAAGGCTGACCAGGGGGTGTGTAGTGATCTTTTCGGTGATATAGTCGGAAAAGAGCTGCCGGTCCACGGCCAGCGCGCCACCGGCCGGGACACGGGTGGCTTCGGCCGCCTCCATGGTCAGGGATCCGCAACGACGCAACTCTTCCTTCAGAAGCCCCACGGCATTTTCCAGGGAGTCGCCCCGCAGGGAATTGGAGCAAACAAGTTCCGCCAGGCCGGGCAGATGGTGGGCCGGGGAGAAGCGCTGTGGCTTCATTTCGTGAAGTACAACCGGGATGCCGCGCTGAGCCGCCTGCCACGCCGCTTCGCAGCCGGCCAGGCCGGCGCCGATGATGGTGAGTGATTCCAATTATTTCTTTTCCTTGCCGCCCTCTTTGAAGTCGCACCCTTCCTTGGGGCACTTGAGGTACTCGCCCTCGCGCTTGCTGATCTTCTTCACCAGCAGCGGGAAGCCGCACTTAGGACATTTCCGCTCCACCGGCAGGTCCCACAGGGCAAACTTGCACTGGGGATAGCGGTTGCAGGAGTAGAACATCTTGCCGTAGCGGGATTTCTTTTCGGTCAGTTCCCCTTCCTTGCAATCCGGGCAGACCACGCCGGTACCCCGGGGCTTGACCAGCGGCTGAATATTCTTGCAGGCCGGATACCCGGAACAGGCCAGGTACTTGCCGTAGCGGCCGTCCTTGATCAGCATCGGCTGACCGCATTTTTCACACTTTTCATCGGACAGGACCGGCTCCGCCGATTCGCCGTTTTTCTCGGACTCGATATTGCGGGTATATTTACATCCCTCCTGGAAGCCGGAGCAGGCGATGAACTTGCCCCGCTTGCCCAGCTTGACCACCAGCGG
Organism: Oryzomonas sp.; assembly: GCA_050013355.1. Lineage (GTDB taxonomy): Bacteria > Desulfobacterota > Desulfuromonadia > Geobacterales > Pseudopelobacteraceae > Oryzomonas. Next base: position 490 of record JBEKFJ010000155.1, on the reverse strand, counting down.
CTTGCCGCATTCGGGACAGGCCTCATCCGTGGCCTCGGTGGTCAGGTCGGACTTGCTGACCTCTCCCTCCTTTTGCTTGAGCAGGGTTGAGAACGGCTCCCAGAATTCCTTCAGAAGCGGTTTCCACTGTTTCTCGCCGCGGGAGACCTGGTCCAATTCCTCCTCCAGCCCGGCGGTGAAGTTGTAGTCCACATAGCGCGCAAAATGGGATGTCAGCAGGTCGTTCACCACCATGCCCACGTCCTCGGGAAAGAAGCGTTTCTTGTCCAGGCGGGCATACTTGCGCTCCACCAGGGTATTCATGATCGAGGCATAGGTGGAAGGGCGGCCGATCCCGTATTCTTCCAGGGTTTTGACCAGGGTGGCCTCGGTGTAGCGCGGCGGCGGCTGGGTAAAATGCTGCTCCGGGATGACCTCGTGCAGCGTCAGGGCCGCCCCTTCCTTCATGATGGGGAGCAGCCCCTCTTTCTCCTCGTCCTGGTCGTCCAGT
>JBEKFJ010000154.1:0-10901 GCA_050013355.1 Oryzomonas sp. | reverse complement strand
AGCCAAACAAAGCATTTTATGATTTAATCTTCTTAGCGGGAATATACTGTTGCCTATCCGGCACGGTCAATTAGTTTCCATCCGGAAACTCCGGATGAGAAACTATTGTTTCCGATTCGGAAAGGAGGGCTTTTTTGTCCAGGCAAGGAAATCAAGGGATTGCGCGGAGGCGTACATCGGTACGCCGCACAAGCAAGCCCGAAGATTGACGCAGCATGGGCGGAAAAGAACCCTTTCTGAACGGAAACCAATTAAAATGCCATCCCGGCCCGGTGCCGGCATTGCATGAAGAGGAAGAGACAATGGGACGATCAATGCAGGAAATATTGATATTCAATGCATTCATGGAACACACCAGTGATTCCATAGTCATTAAGGAATATTTTGCCAACGAACGGGGTGAATTCACCGGGGGAAAGATAATCTGCGCCAGCGCCACCAAAGCCCGCCATTATGGTCTGAATATGAACACGATCCGGGGCTGCACCGACTTTGATCTTTTACCTCGTGAACAAGCTGAAAAGGCCCTTCAGGATGACCTTTGGGTGATGAAAAACCGCAAACCGATTGAAGACCAACGCGAAACCATAACCCATAAAAATGGCGAAATCGTGAAGGTTTCCGTGACCAAGTTTCCCTGGGTCCTGCCGAGTGGGGAGATTGTGGGGGTCATGTGCATTGCCCGCAACATAACCATCAAGGAGCGAGCCATGCAACAAGCCCAGGATTTGATTGAGTTTATGAGGCGGCACGTTTTAAAGCCCTTGCTCCCGATTTATCGGAATGATCTGGAAAATGGTAAAACCGGCAATGCGCTGAAACCCGTTATCTTACGATTAATTAGAAAACTCAGGGAAGTGAACGATTTGAAGGCATAACAGTTTGCAAAAAAGGAGCCGGAGCGGATTGCAACATTCAAGGCTGAGTGGGAGAAGAAACGAGAAAGCCCGCTGGCTGCCGAAAACCAGCAAAAAAAAATCAGCGCTGAAGAAAAGACACAAAATAGCCGCCAAAATGAAACGGCACACACCAACGGCGCGATGAGCCGTTTTTTTTGGTTCTTTGTTTGTTGACCGTATTGAGGTCTACTGTTCCGTTTTTTGCAGGTTTGAGGCGTCCCATCCGCCCCCCAGGGCCGTAATCAGGAGCACGCTGGCCGTCATGCGGCTACCGCGGATAGTGATGGCGGTCCGTTCGTTAGCAAGCTCCGTGGTCTGGGCTATAATGACGTTCAGGTAACTGACGATTCCCGCCTTGTACTGATTGTCGGTAACGGTAACCGATTGACGGGCGGCCTGCACCGCATCATCCTGGGCCTTGGCCTCCTCCTCCAGGATGCGCAGCGCAGCCAGATTGTCCTCTACCTGTTGAAAACCGGTCAGCACGGTCTGGCGATAGGCTGCCACCACAGCGTCGAAGGCGGCACGAGCCTGATCGTTCTGGGCGCTGCGCAACCCGCCATCGAACACGGTCTCAGAAACCGTGGGTCCCACCGACCAGAAACGGCTCGGCCAATTAAACAACTTGGAAAAGCTCGAAGCTTGCAGCCCGCCCGATGCGCTCAACGTAACGGATGGGTACCAGGCGGCCTCAGCCACGCCGATCTGGGCATTGGCCGCCGCCATCTGCCGTTCCGCCGCAGCAATGTCGGGCCTGCGTTCGAGCAGCATCGAGGGCATCTCCAGGGGGATGGGGGGTGGCGACGCTGTAAGCGGCACGCTCGGCAGGCTTAAATCCGAAGCCGGTTTGCCGATCAGGAGGGCAATGGCGTGTTCCAGTTGGGCGCGCTGCACGCCGATGTCGATGGCCTGCGCCTGGGTACTCTTGAGCAGGGTCTCGGCCTGGAGCACGTCCGACTCGGCCGCGATACCGCCGGCGTAGCGGTTTTTGGTCAGATTAAGGGATTTCTGATAGTAGTCGACCGTGGCATCCAGGAAAGCTCTCTGGGCATCCTGGGTGCGTAGTTGAAAATATGCCTGGGCGAGTTGGGCCTGGCTGCTCAGACGAAGCGCTGCCAGGTCAGCCGCGCTGGCCTGGGCGCTTGCTGTGCTCGCCTCCACGCTGCGGCGTATGCGGCCCCAGATGTCGGGCTCCCATGAGATGTCGACGGGGAGCGTATAGGTGGTAGAATAGGCATTTGAACCAGGAGAGCCAAGGTTTGCCGACGAATGGGCACGCGTGGCCGAGGCCCCAGCCGTAACCGTCGGGTAGTAGCCGGCTTTGGAGGCCTGGATCAGGGCGCGGGCCTGGCGGTAACTGGCCTCGGCCGCAAGCACGTTTTGGTTCGAGACGGCAACCTGCTCTTCCAGCGCATTCAATTGCGGATCGTTGAAGACCTGCCACCAGGCACCCTTGATGGCTTCGTCCTTGGGCTGTGCCGGCTTCCAGCCGTTCGCTTCCTTGTAGGATGGAGGCATGACCGGCATCGCCGTAGGCCGCACGTAATTCGGGCCGACCGTACAACCCGCCAGGAGCATGAGCGCTCCGGCAAGGAAGTGGCAACAACGGTATGGTGATTGTATGTTGAGCATGGTGTATCCTTTCACTATTAACAACTTCGCTGCCTGCCCGTGTTCCGTCCCTTTCAAACCAGGGCCGTTTTTTCCCTCTGTCCCCGTATCTTCACCACCCACAGCCTGAAGCGGTCCATATAGAGGTACACCACCGGGGTGGTATACAGCGTCAGCATCTGGCTGAATATCAGGCCTCCCACGATGGAGATACCCAGAGGGCGGCGCAATTCCGATCCTACGCCGGTTCCCAGGGCCAGGGGAAGCGCCCCCAGGAGCGCGGCCATAGTGGTCATCATGATCGGCCGGAAACGGAGCAGGCAGGCCTCGAAGATCGCCTCTTCAGGGCTTTTACCCTCGTTGCGCTCGGCCGCTATGGCGAAATCCACCATCATGATGCCGTTCTTCTTGACAAGACCGATCAAGAGGATCACGCCGATTACTGCGATCAGGCTCAAGTCGGTGCGGAAGAGCATCAGGGCGGTCACGGCGCCCACCCCTGCCGACGGCAGGGTGGAAAGGATGGTGATGGGGTGGATATAACTTTCGTACAGGATCCCCAGGACAAGATATACCGATACCAACGCCGCGAGAATCAGAAATGGCTGGTTTCTGAGGGATGCCTGGAACGCCTGGGCCGTCCCCGCAAATTTACCCTGGATGGAACCCGGTATACCGAGACCCCTCGCGGCCTTTTCAATCGACGAAACAGCATCCCCAAGAGCGACACCGGGCGCCAGATTGAACGACAGGGTTATGGAAGGAAACTGCCCCTGGTGATTAACCGCAAGAGTCGTGTTTGACCGTTCATAGTGGGTGAAGGCGGACAGCGGCGACAGGCTGCCGGTACTGGTTGGGACATAAATATCCCGCAACGTATCGGGGCGTTGCCAGAAAACAGGATCAACCTCCATAACAACATGATACTGGTTCAGCAGAGTATAGTAGACCGATATCGGGCGCGGGCCAAAGGCGTCGTACAGGGTGTTGTCGATGACCTGCGTCGCAATGCCGAGCCGGCTGGCCGTGGAACGGTCAATGACCAATTGTGCCTGTTTAACCCTATCCTGCAGATCGCTGCTCAGATCAACCAGTTGAGGAACCGTGTATAACTTCTGCAGCAACCTCTGGGACCAGGTCGTGAGCTCTTTCAGATCGGCCCCCTGCAAGGTATACTGGTACAGAGCGTTACTGATTCTCCCGCCAACCTGAAGGTCCTGCACCTAGGGGCGCCCGGAATACTCATAAGCTTCCTGCGCAGCCTCTTTATGATGTCATTGGCAGTGGCCTTCCGCTTCGCGAACGGGGTGAGCGAAATGAACATCCGGCCGGTATTGACGGTTGACGCCCCGCCACCGCCGCCTCCAGTGAAAGCGGTCACATATTCCACATCCGGGTCGGATTTGATAATGTTAACGATCGAGGTCAGTTTCTGCTCCATGGCCTGAAAGGAGATATCCTGAGCCGCCTGGATTCTCCCCATAATACGGCCGGTGTCCTGCTCGGGGAAGAATCCCTTGGGAACATTCCAGAACAGGAGAAAGTTACACCCCAACGTTACCAAGAGGATCGCCAGCGTAATCAGGGAGTGGCGCAGCGCCCAGGCTAGGCTTACCTCATAGCGGCTGTGGAGCCAGTTGAACATCCCCTCGCTGGTCCGGTAGACGACATTGTGTTTCCGCTTTCCTTCGGGCTTGAGCAACATGGCGCACATCATGGGTGTCGCGGTTAAGGATATCACCAGCGACACCATGATTGCCGTGGAGAGAGTGACGGCAAATTCACGGAACAACCGCCCTACAATTCCACCCATCAACAGGATCGGTATGAATACCGCCACCAATGAGACACTCATGGTGAGAACCGTGAAGGCGATTTCTTTGGAACCTGACAAGGCTGCCTGGAATGGGCTTTGCCCCCGCTCCAGGTAACGGGTGATATTCTCCAGCACCACAATGGCATCATCCACGACAAAACCCGTGGAAATGGTCAATGCCATGAGCGACAGGTTATCGAGGGAGTAGCCGAACAAATACATCACGGCAAAGGTGCCGATGATCGATGACGCCACGGCCACAGCCGGGATCAAGGTGGCGCGGACGTTGCGCAGAAAGCAGAACACCACCAGCACGACAAGTAATCCGGAGATTATGAGAGAAAATTCCACATCTTTCAATGAACCGCGTATGGATGGGGATCTATCGAGCACTACCGACAGCTTGATAGCCCCCGGCAGGGATGCCTCGAGTTGCGGCAGAAGATTTGAAACGCTGTCCACCGTCTCGATGATATTGGCTCCCGGCTGCCGGAATACGACCAGTAAGATCGCCGGCTTTCCGTTTACAAGCCCTGTGGTGCGAACATCTTCGATCGAATCCCTTACGTTTGCAACGTCGGCCAGTTTGACCGCATTACCATTTCTATAAGACACAACCAGCGGAAGATAATCCCGAGCCGCACTCAATTGGTCGTTGGCACGAACCTCCCAACTCCTGTCACCGGCGGTCACGGTACCTTTCGGCCGGTTTACGCTGGCGCTGGAAAGCACGCCGCGAAGATTCTCCAGACTGAGGCCATACTTGCTGACGGCCAGCGGATTAAGTTCCAGGCGCACCGCCGGAAGCGAGCTTCCACCTACGAAAACCTGACCTACCCCGTTAACCTGGGAAACCTTCTGCGCCAGAATGGATGAAGCGACATCATACATCTGCGGTTTTGTCATGGTGTCCGAAGTAAGGGAGATGATCAGTATCGGAGCATCGGATGGGTTTACCTTGCGGTAGGTGGGATTACTGGGCAGATTGGCGGGCAGTTCTCCCCGGGCTGCATTAATCGCAGCCTGGACATCCCGTGCTGCGCCGTCGATGTCGCGGTTTAAATCAAACTGCAAGATAATGCTGGTGGAACCAAGATTGCTCGTAGAGGTCATCTCGGTAACACCGGCTATGCGGCCGAATTGCCGTTCCAGAGGTGCAGCCACAGAGGTGGACATGGTCTCCGGCTCAGCACCGGGCAGTGAAGCTGAAACCGAGATAGTCGGGAAATCCACCTTGGGCAGCGGCGACACCGGCAGGAGGCGGAAGGCGATCACCCCAGCCAGCACCAGCCCAATGGTAAGCAGCGTGGTGGCGACCGGACGCTTTATGAAGGGAGCTGAGATGTTCATGGAGCTATCAGGTCGGTGCTATCGACCATTTCTACCGCCACCCGCTTCTTTCCCCATCTCTGCGCCAACCGGTCAAAGTACAGGTAGATCACCGGCGTGGTGTAGAGGGTAAGTATCTGGCTGAAGATCAGGCCGCCCACGATTGAAATCCCGAGGGGGTGGCGCAATTCCGAACCCACCCCGCGCCCCATTGCCAGCGGCAGCGCGCCCAGGAGGGCCGCCATGGTGGTCATCATGATCGGCCGGAAACGGAGCAGGCAGGCCTGGTAGATGGCCTCGTCCGGGGACTTTCCTTCGTTGCGCTCGGCGTCCAGGGCGAAATCTACCATCATGATGCCGTTCTTCTTGACGATGCCGATCAACAGGATGATGCCGATGATCGCGATCACGCTCAGATCGGTACGGCAGATCATCAATGACAGGACCGCCCCCACCCCGGCCGAGGGAAGTGTCGAAAGGATCGTGATTGGATGGATAAAGCTCTCGTAAAGTATTCCCAGTACAAGGTAGACCGTTACCAGGGCTGCCAGAATCAATAGCGGTTCGTTGGTAAGTGAGGCCTTGAAGGCTTGGGCGGTCCCCTGGAAATTGCCGCGGATGCTGGCCGGCAGGCCAAGTTTTTTGGTAGCCGCCTCTACGGCGGTCACTGCTTCTCCCAGCGCCTGTCCGGGCGCCAGGTTGAAAGAGGTTGTCACCGCCGGGAACTGCCCCTGGCGGTTGATCACCAGCGGACCGGAGGACTCACTTGTGTGCGATATGGCACTGAGTGGCACTTGACCTCCGCTGCTGCTGCGGAGATACACCGACTGCAGGCCGTTGGGGCCTTGACGGAAATCTGGCTTGACCGCAAGCACTACCCGGTATTGATTCAGTTCGGTAAAGGTGGTCGAAACCTGACGTTGTCCAAAGGCATCGTAAAGGGCATCATCGATGTTCTGGGTAGTGATCCCCAGACGGGAAGCGCTGTTGCGGTCGATGTCCAACATGACCCGCAACCCCTGTTCCTGCTGGTCGCTGCTGACATCGCGCAGTTCGGGCCTTGCTTTCATGGCTTCGACAATCCGCGGGGCAAGAATCTTCAGCTCATCATTATTCGGATCCTCCAGAGTGTATTGAAACTGGGTACGGCTCACTCTGGCATCCACAGTAAGGTCCTGCACCGGTTGCATGAAGAGATTAATACCACTAATTCCGGACAGCTCGGGCTGAAGCCGCCGAATAACCTCCGTGGCACTAACATCCCGCTCGTCCAGCGGCTTCAGGTTGATCAACATCCTTCCGCTATTGAGGGTCGTATTAACCCCGTCGATCCCGATGAACGAGGAGAGACTCTCCACCGCCGGATCCTTGAGGATCAATTTCGCCAGTTGCTGTTGACGTTCGGCCATGGCACTGAATGAAATGGATTGGGGCGCTTCGGAAATCCCCTGGATGGCCCCGGTGTCCTGAACCGGGAAGAACCCTTTGGGCACCATCACATACAGGAGCACCGTCAGAACCATCGTTCCGACCGCCACCATAAGCGTGGCGGCTTGATGGCGCAGCACCCATTGCAGCGACCTGCCGTAGGCGGCGATGGTTAGGTCGAAGTAACGCTGGGAGGCATGAAAGAACCGGCCCTGGCGTTCCTCGGGCACATGTTTGAGCAGCCGGGAGCACATCATGGGGGTAAGCGTCAGGGACACCACTGCCGAGATCAGGATGGTGACTCCCAGGGTAACGGCGAATTCGCGGAACAGGCGCCCCACCACATCACCCATGAAAAGCAGTGGGATCAGAACGGCGATCAGCGAGACGGTCAGCGACAGGATGGTGAAACCGATCTGCTGGGAGCCCTTGAGTGCCGCCTGGAGCGGCGTTTCTCCCTCCTCCACGTAACGGGCGATATTCTCGATCATGACGATGGCATCGTCAACCACGAAGCCGGTGGAGATGGTCAAGGCCATCAGGGTGAGGTTATTCAGGCTGAAGTCTAGGAGGTACATGACCCCGAAGGTGCCCACCAGCGACAACGGCACGGCAACGCTGGGAATGGTGGTGGCGGCGAAGTTGCGCAGGAACAGGAAGATAACCAGGACTACCAGCACAACGGACAACATCAGTTCGTGCTGTACGTCGCGCACCGATTCACGAATGGTGGTGGTGCGGTCGGTCAGGACCGTAACCTTGACCGAGGCAGGCATGGAACTCTGGAGTTGGGGCATCAGTTTTTTTATCCGGTCAACGACCTCGATCACGTTGGCGCCCGGCTGACGCTGGATGTTCATAATCACGGCCGGCTGATCGTTTATCCAGGCCGCCTGGTTCACATCCTCGGCATCGTCCACAGCATCCGCCACATCGGATAGCAGTACCGGAGCGTTATTTTTGTAGGCCACGACCAGTGGCCGGAAATCCTTGCTGGTATAAAGCTGGTCATTGGCGCCTATAATGAAAGATTGAAGCGGACCGTCGAATCCTCCCTTGGCCTCGTCAACGTTGGCAGCCGCAATGGCGCTACGCAAATCTTCCATAGTAACTCCGTAGGAAGCAAGCGCAGTCGGATTGGCATGAACCCGCACAGCCGGGCGCTGACCACCGCTGATGCTGACCAGCCCGACACCGGGAAGCTGGGATATCTTCTGAGCAAAACGGGTATCTGCAAGGTCTTCGACCTGGGGCAGCGGCATGGTTTCGGAGGTCAGGGCCAAGGTCATGATCGGCGCATCTGCCGGGTTGACCTTACTGTAGACAGGGGGGTTTGGCAGATTTGCGGGAAGATAGGAAGAGCCTGCGTTGATGGCAGCCTGCACTTCCTGCTCGGCAACGTCCAGAGAAAGCGAAAGATTGAACTGGAGCGTGATGACCGACGATCCGTTTGAACTTGTGGATGTCATCAGGGAAAGGCCGGGCATCTGGCCGAACTGGCGTTCCAACGGTGAGGTGATCGAGGTGGCGACAACGTCAGGGCTGGCGCCGGGATAGAATGTACGCACCTGGATGATGGGGTAATCAACCTGCGGCAGTGCCGCCACCGGAAGTTGCTTGTAGGCCACGGCGCCGACCAGCAGGATCGCTATCATCAGCAAGGTCGTGGCCACGGGGCGCATTATGAAGATACGGGAGAGGTTCATGAGTGTCCTTGATTGAAAAAAGCCCCCCTTTGTTAAAGGGGGGGACTCTATTGAGCTTTTTGCTGACCCTGCCCCTTCTGTCCACCCGGACCCTTCGGGTTTCCGGGAGCAGCCGGGGTCTTTGAACCACCCTGACCCTGCTTGCGGCTTGCTTCTTTCACCTCCACCCTGCTGCCGGCCTTCAGGCGTTCGGCGCCCTCCACCACCACCATATCACCGGCATTGAGGCCGGAGGTCACGGCAATATCGTCTTCCTGCGTTACACCAACGGTAACCGGCTGAACGGCAACTGTTTTATCTGCCTTGACCAGGTAGACGAACGCACCTTGCGAACCGCGCTGTATTGCGGAGGCGGGAACCACGATACTATCACGCAGGGTATTTACCAGAAGGCGGACGTTGACGAATTGTTGAGGGAACAATGCATTATCATTGTTGGGGAAAAGTGCCTTGAACTTTACCGTTCCGGTAGTTGTGTCAATCTGGTTGTCAATACTCTGGAGCATTCCGCCGGCAAGCCTCTGTTTCTGCTCCCGGTCAAAGGCATCTACCGCTAAGCGGGTGCCTGCCCTGAGCCTGCCGAGTACCTCGGGAATATTATCCTCGGGAACGGGAAAAATGACCGTCATCGGCTGGAGCTGAGTAACAACGACCAATCCATTGGTATCGGCGGCATGAACAATATTGCCGGGATCAATCTGACGCAGACCGACCCGTCCGCTTACTGGAGAGGTGATGCGGCAGTAGATCAGGTTCACCTTGGCGCTGTCGACCTGCCCCTGGTCAGCCTTGACGGCACCCTCGTACTGACGTACCAGAGATTCCTGAGTGTCAAGCTGCTGTTTCGGTATGGAGTCCTGTTTCCAAAGCAACTGATAACGTTGAAGGTCAAGGCGGGCATTACTCAAAAATTCCTTGTCGCGGATCAACTGTCCTTCGTATTGAGTAAGCTGTGCCTGGAACGGCCTCGGATCGAGCATGGCCAGCAGGTCGCCGCTTTTGACAAGCTGTCCCTCTTTGAAATACACATTCATAAGTTGTCCGTCTATCCGCGAATGTATGGTAACCGTTGCGACCGGTGTCACGTTGCCGAGTTCGGTAAGGTAAACACCCACATCCGCTTTTCTTGCGGCCTGGGCCGTCACCGGCGCGCTCTGCTGAGCATTTTTTGCCGCTGCCTGTTTGGCGGACCGGGCTGCCTTCGCGCCCTGGAACAGGTACACCCCGACGGCCAAGAGCACTGCCAACGGCACGATCAGCCACCAGAGCCGGAATCGCGAGGTCGAAGGAGTAACCTTTGATGGTTCGTTGCTTGTCTCTTCCTGTTGTGATTGTATGGTCATTGCCGTACCACCTGTGCTTCCGGTTTTTTCAGGCGTTCATGATTGCCTGCTGCGTTTAGGATCACGGTTTCCTCCTGCTTTATGTGCTGTCCGGGGATCAATATCTGATGCCGCACTCCATTTCCACCAGCCCCCGTAAAGTTCGTTTTTTTCTCACCTCTTGGGATCATGCGGGTTCCCGCCCTGTGTCCCCAAAAAAAAAACGGAAGAACTCTTTCTGAGATCCTCCGGCCTCCATGGTATATGGTCAGCGTCTCTTTAAAACCAGCTACGACTGATACATACCAATGGAAGAGTCCCCTTGTCAATAGGGTACCGTGTTCCTCTCTCATCCGGCCATGGATGGTTTAAGCCTCGCTGCCCTTATCTGCCTCACCCATCGGGGCTTCAGGACATCGCCACCCCTCTCGACCTCATCCTCTGCACATAACCATGCTTATTTTTGTTATTATATCAGAAAAGCTGCCCCATGCTTTTTCACACAATTAGACGGAGGAGACGTCCAAAGGTTACAGCACATCGGGAAAAAAGGCGAGACAGCCGAAAATACCCTCAACATCACATCGCTCCACCGATGGCGGCTGTAACTTTTTAGCATATTTTTTGGGCCATTACACCGTTAAAACATATTCCGGAAGATGTGATGGTTGACATTAGTCCTTTCAGGAGTGAAAATGTCGTGTTAATGGAGGTTACGTGGATACCGTTCTCGTTGAAATAGTAGTCATTGGATTGACGATCGTGCTGAACGGCTTTTTTGCCTGCTCCG
>JBEKFJ010000153.1:0-7191 GCA_050013355.1 Oryzomonas sp. | reverse complement strand
CTATCAGCCTTTAAAGGCATTGGAGAACCTGGACCTATTCTAAGGTCGGTTTATGCCTTCACCAGCCCCCGCAGCACCCCCAGATTGATCGCATCCATCTCGTCGTTGTCCCCCTTGGGGGTCTCCAGGATCTTGGGGATGGCGGCGAAGCGCTGGTCGTTGAGGATGAAGCGGAACGGGTTCAGCCCCAGGGCTCCCTGGCCGATGTGGTCGTGCCGGTCCACGCGGGAGCCGAGCCCCTTTTTCGAGTCGTTGAAATGGAAGCATTGCAACAGTCCCAGGCCGATGATGCGGTCGAACTGCTCCATGGTATCGGCGTAACCCGCCTCCGTGGCAGTGTCGTAGCCTGCGGCAAAGGTGTGGCAGGTGTCGAAGCAGACGCCGAATTTCTCCGGGAATTTCGATCCGTCGATGATGGCCTGCAACTCCTCGAAGGTCCTTCCCAGGTTGGTCCCCTGCCCGGCGGTCGTCTCCAGAAGCACCTTTCCTTCGAACTGCGGCACCTCGCGGAACAGGTGGTCAAATGCCTCGATCACCCGCCCCAGGCCGGTCTCCGGCGGCTCTGCCAGGTGCGAGCCGGGGTGCATGACCACCTTGGCGATGGCGAGCCGGGCGCAGGTCTCCAGTTCGTCCCGGAAGGCGGCCAGGCTCTTGTTCCGCCCCTCGCCGGGGGGCGCCGCCAGGTTGATCAGGTAGATGTCGTGGGAAACAACCTCGTGCAGGCCGGAGGCGGCGAACTTTTCCCGGAACAGTGCCGCATCGGCCTCGCTGACCGCCTTGCCCTTCCACTGGTTCGAGTTGCGGGTGAATATCTGCACCACGCCGCAGCCGGCGGCAACGGCCCGGTCTATGGCCAGGTGCAGGCCGCCGGCGATGGACATGTGGGCACCGAGATAGTCGATCATGGGGTTACCTCCAGCAGATCGATATGGTTCCCGTAAAAGTGCGCGTCCACCTCGTCACCGGCGGCGAAACTGGTGATCTCGGCGGGCAGGACAGCGATTGCCTCGGCGTCCACCATGGTCTTGAGGATTGCGGTCTGCTGATTTCCAGCCGAAGCGGCGTACCAGCGCCCGTCTTCCCGCTCCAGGCGGATGCGCACGATCTGGACCTTGCCCGGCTTTTTGCGCAACTCCTCGCGCAGAACGACCTTGAAGAGCGGCCGCAGCACACGGCGATGCCCCTGCATCTTGAGCAGCGCCGGCCGTACGAATTCCTCGAAGGTGATCAGGGTGGATACCGGGTTGCCGGGCAGCGAGAACACGGGTGTCGTGCCGTACAGGGCAAAGGCCGTCGGTCCGCCCGGCTTGATGCCGACCTTCCAGAAGAGCTGCCGTGCCCCCAAATCTGCGAGCACCTCACGCACCAGGTCGCGGTCGCCGGCCGAGACGCCGGCCGAGGTAATCAGGACATCGGCCTTCAACCCTTCCCGCAGCTTCTCTAGGTGGCTTGCCCGCGTATCCCGCGCAATGCCGACGATCAGCGGCACTGCGCCCGCTTCCCGCACAGCGGTTGCCAGCGACAAGGCGTTGCTGTTGACGATTTCGCCCGGCCCCGGCGTTGTGCCCAGTTCCACAAGCTCGTCGCCGGTGGAGAGGATTGCCACGGTGGGCCGGCGATAGACCGGCACCAACGCCATGCCAAAGCCGGCCAGCATGTTCACCTCCGGGGGGCGGACGACCGCGCCGGCACGGGCAAAGGGCACCCCCGCTGCAACGTCCTCGCCCCTGAAGCGGATGTGCTGCCCTTTCCTGACCGGCCCCCCCAGGGTTACCTCCTGGTCGCCGTTGTCGGTCTCCTCCACCGGCACGACCGCATCGCACCCCTCGGGGGTCGGCGCGCCGGTCATGATCCTGACGGCACACCCCTGTTCCACGCGCACACCCTCGGGCCTGGCGCCGGCCGGTAAAAAGGCGCTGACCCGCAGCTTGCAGGGCGCTACGCCGCAATCGGCGGAATTCACTGCATAGCCGTCCATGGCCGAGTTGTCCCACAGCGGCATGTCCCACGGCGCGGCCACATCCTCGGCCAATATCCGTCCGGCGGAGTCCAGCAGATGGATCCGCTCCGCGCCTACAGTGGCGACGGAGGAGAGAATTACGTTCCGGGCTTCTTCAAATGAAACCATGCAACACCTCCTGGTCGAAGATGGAGAACAGAATAACGGGAACATCGAAAAAACACAATATGATTGCTAACCTGTTGTTGATGGGTATAATGGCAGAGCGGATGAACGGTACTAAAGGTATGAGCGGTTATGCCAAGGTAGGAGAATCACGTATGCCCCTGTCGCACGAAGCAAAAGTCGGCCTCTTCTTTATTCTCAGCGTCATCCTGTTCGGCCTGATGCTGGAAGTGGGCAACCACTGGAAGATCTTTGACCGGGGGGTCCCCTACAAGGTGTTTCTCTCCTCCACTACCGGACTCAAACTGGGGGATTCCGTCAAACTGGCCGGGGTCGAAGTGGGAACGATCACCAAGATAGCCGTTCAGGACAGCCGGGTGCAGGTTGACTTCGAAGTCAAGCCGGGCACCCATATCAAGCAGGACACGGTGGCCGGCTTGCGCACGACGAGCATGCTGGGTGGGCAATTCCTGGGGCTCTCCTTTGGCTCTCCCGCGAGTCCGGACCTCCCCCCCGGCAGCACGCTGAAAAGCACCGAATCGTTCGGCATCGACGCCATTATGGACAACGTGGGGGGACTGACCAAGGACGCCAAACAGTTGATCGTCGATCTTGACCGCAACCAGAACGAGGTCATAAAGAAGATCTCCACCATGCTGGACGAGAACCGCACGGCGGTGAATACCTCCTTGCAGAGCCTCTCCAGCATTACCACCAAGATCGACAAGGGCGAGGGCGCCCTGGGGATGCTGGTGAACGACAAACAACTGGGACGCGACATCCGCGACGTGGCCGGTAGCCTGAAAACAGTCAGCGCCCGCCTGGAACGGGGCGAAGGAACGGCCGGCAAGCTCCTGACCGATGACCGCCTCTACACCGACGCCCTTGCCACGGTCAAGGAGATGCGCGACGGGATGGGGTCGCTGAACCGCATTGCCGCCCGCATCGACAAGGGTGAGGGTACGGCCGGCAAGCTGGTCAACGACCCGGCCCTTTACGACGAGTTGAAGGACACGGTGGCCAATCTCAAGGAGATCACCCGCAAGATCAACAGCGGCGAAGGCACCATCGGCAAGCTGGTCAATGACGACAAGCTGTACCTGAATGCCATATCGACCCTCAAGAAGACCGAAAAGACCATGGAAGGCCTGCAGGACACCGGGCCCATATCGGTCCTCGGCAGCGTGATCGGCACGCTGTTCTGAGATTGTCCATGTCACCCGCAACCGGCAGCAGTTATTTCGACATAGCCGTCGGCACCTTCACCATGCGCCCCTACGTGTTTGCTTTTTTCGGTGCGTACCTTCTTGCCTGTGTGCCCCACGTCGGCTGGCGCAGGACCATGACCTTCACCGTGGTCGGCTACCTGATCGCCTTTGCCTCGGAGTGGCTCTCCATCAACACCGGCTTCCCCTACGGCTGGTATTACTACATCGACACCACCAGCAGCAGGGAGTTGTGGGTCGCCGGGGTGCCGTTCTTCGACTCCCTCTCCTACGTTTTCCTGGCCTACTGCAGCTACGCCACGGCCCTGTTCATTCTTTCGCCCCTCAAGTCCTGGCGCTGGAACCTGGCCACCCTGGAGACGCGCGCTATCCGCCGCTCCCTGTCGGCACTGGTACTCGGGGCGTTCCTGCAGACCTTTCTCGATATCGTGGTCGATCCGGTGGCCCTGCAGGGGCGGCGCTGGTTCCTGGGGCAGATCTACGGCTACCGGGAAAACGGCATCCACTTCGGCGTGCCGCTCTCCAACTACTGGGGGTGGCTCTTGACCAGCTTTTGCCTGGTGGCAGCCTTCCAGGTGATCGACGCACGCCGCCTCGACGACGCCCCCAAGGGCGTCTGCAACCTCCCCTTCCGTTCCCTGCTCGGGCCGGGCCTGTACCTCTCCGTGCTCATCTTCAACATCGCCATGACCTACCTGGTCGGTGAGCGTTTCATGGCCCTGTGCGGCATCCTCATGTACACCCTCCCGCTCCTGATCATCGTCATCCTGGCGCTGCGGCGGGTCAACCGCTACACCAAGAAAGAGTTCGGCGAACATGTCCGGGACTACCCCTGGTCCCTGGCGGCTACCACACCGAAAGCCCATTAGAAAACCTCCCTGAACCTAATAATCGGTCGTCCTTCCACAGAGACACAGAGACACAGAGGAAATCACAAAGTTTTTTCAATATTCTCAAATTGGAATGGTGAAGGGGATTAGACCGAAATGTTGTCTAAACCTTTGAACCTAAAAACAGTTTTCGGGTCCACGAAAGACACGAAATATCACGAAAAATGAGAGCATTACGGCAAAACAGCAATCCTCCGGATAGGTTACAACCATGATGGTACCTGTTTTGTTGTTTTTGTTCGTGTTTTTCGTGGACAACTGCTTTTCAGGTTGAAATGTTAATCTTGTGTCTCTGTGGCAAATATTTTTTCAGGATGACAGGGACGCCAGCAACCGTGCGACGGCGTGGGAAAGGCTGTCTGCGGCGATGCGGCTGTTGCGGGCCAGACGGATAAGCTGGGGTATGATCCACGGTCTGCGCAGGATGGTCAGGGCGACCCTGTGGGGACGGATGCGCAGATGGTTGTCGGTGAACTCTTCCAGGGAGAAACCGAGTTCCTCGTCGGCCGGGTCGCTGACTGTGCGGATGCCCATATATGGGATGCCGTTCTCCACGGCCACGATGGCAATGGCGGCGCTCTCCATCTCCACCACCGGCCAGGGGGCGCCGGGCGGGAGCAGCGGGGCAAGCTCTTTTTTTGCCATGATCGACGGAGTGCTGGCAAACAGGCTGGCGAACACCCGTGCCCCTTCCGCCGACTGCCGGGCGACGAAGTTGCGTCCCGCAGCCGCGACCTCCACGGGGACCTGCTGAACCACCCCGTTGGCTACGATGGACAGATCCTTGCTGATCGCCACGTCGCCGACGCGCAGTTCCGGTGCTATGCCGCCGCAAAACCCGGCCGAGATCAACAGGTCCGGCCGGAACTCCCCGAGCAGCGCCTCTGCGGCTGCAGCGGCATTCTTGAAACCCATGCCTGACTCGACCAGCAGCAGGTCGTGCTGCAGCGTGCTGCAGTGAAAGGCCTTCAGACGCCCGACCTGAATGGACTCCGGTGACTCGACCGCCTTCAGGCAGGCCCGCGTCTCCTCCGGCATGGCGGTGATGATGGCGATGTTCATCGTTATGGCTCCCGGCTGGACTGTACAATCATCACCCCGGATTTTCAAACCAAAATATGAAAAGCTGGACAAACGCATCCGGCTATATTATATTTTCTATTCTTTTGCGGAGAGATGTCCGAGCGGTTGAAGGAGCACGCCTGGAAAGCGTGTGTACGTTAATAGCGTACCGAGGGTTCGAATCCCTCTCTCTCCGCCATATTTGAATCCAATAACGTTCGATAGATTACAGAAACCCGTCAGAAATGGCGGGTTTTTCTGTTTTTATAGTCCATGGTTGTCCGGAACAATACAAAATGCGGGAGAAAATTCCATCAGTGACTGTCTGTTATGATCCGCAAATACTGCGTTCTGGATGTATTTAATTTTGTGGGTTTACAAATGAAATAATGAGTCAATTTCCAGCTGTTGCATAATATGGTTCACTTTCAAAAACTCTTGACTCTTCTTTATTCCGATCTGAAAGCTTATCCCTTCGATTAGTCCTACGATAATCCTCCGTTGACAAAACCTGCGGTACATTCCAGTAAAAGCGAAACATATAATCAGCATCATTCGTGGAATCAACATGAGTCAGCCTGACATCCTCTGTGAGCCATTCTCCCGCAAGGCCAATAACCTAACTACTCCTTTCTCCATAAGGCCACTTGGCTCAATACATGATTGAAATTAATTTCAATATCCTTCAATCCACTAATCTTTATTTGCTTGACTTCCAGATGCCCTGGTCAGACTAAGATTATCAGCATTCTCTTTTCTGAAGCCCCGTAATCATCCAGTACATCACAAGCGGGAATGACATGAATATGACGCTGCCGGTAAAAACAAACGTCTGCGAAATTGCGTAGCCGTAATTCATCCCGATTACACCCAACAGGGCAATTCCCACCACATATGATGTTATCAACGTTGCCAGTCCGATAAGCGCATATGGTACCGCCTTCCGGTTGTGCCACAGACAGGGGGATAGTGCCCCCACATAGATAGCCAGGGTGATGATATCAAGAGCGAGTCCCGCCTGAAGGGTGTCTTGTCCCTGCCGGAAGGTGAGTACACCGTCCCAAGCAATTGATGCCTGTGAATGTGCCGAAAAGAGTTTGAACAAGGGGGTTGCCAGTATTGCCAGTACATGGCAGTACGTCTCCTTGAACCGGTCCAGCATCAGAAACGTGACGGTGCAGATCACGGCAGACAGCCCAAGCCGTTTGAGCGTCTCGCCGCTTATCCGGAATTTCTTGTCGGTCCAGACCTTCCACATGGTAAATACCAGCAGCGCGAACAAAGCCACCCAGACATATTGATGGACGAATTGTGCCAGGTTGAGTGAGATCGGCCCGAGCAGTCCGATGCTTATTATTCGAATGGCATTGGCAATCAGGAGAATTACGGTGGCAACTGCAATGCCGCTTATCCGGTAAAGCAGCGAGTGGCGGGCATACAACAGTATGGCCAGCGTCAGGATGAGGATATAATTCAGAGCGGTGCATTCCCCGGCGATCCGTAAAGGGAAGCCGTTAATGCTGATAATGTCGTCACTACTGGTCATGGTCATTCCTAGCATGCTACCCACCGCTTTGGTAAAGGCAATGGTGAAGTGTTGCAACGGCGGCAAGAGTGGCACTATCAGCCAGGAGGAGATCGCCGCAACTGTGACCAGCAGCAGAGCAAAACCGATGCACTGAGGGAAGAGGGAATGTACCCTCAGGCTATCTACGGGATTTCCAGTAGCCATAGCCTGCGATAACCAAAGTTGTTAAAAACGTCATTCCTAACCCCCCTACTGGAACAGTGATCGGGTTGCCAGACGATGCTACAGTGATAGAGAAAGCAGGGAGTGAGGTCGGTAGGGGATTTATTACATTATAGGCAGTAATTACAATGTTGCTGT
>JBEKFJ010000152.1:0-7204 GCA_050013355.1 Oryzomonas sp. | reverse complement strand
CTTTCGAGAGTTTCGAGATCTCCCGGTCCAGCACCAGGAGTTCTCCTCCCGAGATCGAGTCCAGGGCACCGATCAGGTTTAAAAGCGTGCTCTTGCCGCTGCCGCTGGGGCCGACCAACGCGGCAAACTCGCCCTGCCTGAGTTGGAAGTTCACGCCGCGGAGGGCGGGCACTTCAAGACTCCCGATGGTGAAGGTCTTACTCAGCTCTTTTGCCGCTACCAGAATCGAATCATTCATCAGCTCAACCTCAATGTTTCCGCGGGATCAAGACGAACAGCATACCAGGCCGGATATACCGAGGCCAGGACCGTGGCGAGATACGACAGGATTGCGGCATACACGAAGAACCATATGCCGAAATCGCCGTGTATGACCGGGTCTACAACGGTTCCGAGCGCTGTCATGGATTTTCCGGCGTCAAGGAGCCTGATGCCGACCCGTGCGAAGTAATACGTGATCGGGCCGGCCAGCGCCACGGTGCCCAGCACCGACAGGGTACCCAGCGTCAGGGCCTCGCTGATGACGAGCCTGATGATGGAGATGCGCCCCATTCCCAGGGCGGAGAGCATGGCCAATTCCCGCTTGCGTTCCAACACGGCCGTGAGCTGCGAACTGGCGACACCCATCAGGGCGACCATAATCAGTATTACGGTAACGATCTGGGAAAACACGTAATTGAGTCGGACCGCCTCCTCGCTCTGGGGACTTATCTGCGCCCAGGTCCACGCAGTGTCCCCGGCGGGGAGCCGGCCACGAATCCGGTCTCTGAAGCGGTCCGCGCCGCCGGGGTCCCTGAGGGTGACGGCTATTTCTCCGACTCCGGGAGACCCGCTCAGTTTCTCCGCATCCTCGCGGGTCATCTGGCAGACCAGGCTGTCCAGTTGTTTGTTCCCGAGGTTGACGATCCCGATCACCTCGAACATGTCGCTCTTTGTGGCACCGCTATTGTCAACGACCGTGACGACCACGGCATCGCCGATATCCACTCTCAGGCGATCCGCTATGGTCCTCCCGATCACCATGGCATGGCTATCGCCTGGTTTGAGGTATCTGCCGGACTCCAGGGTCCGGACATAGCGCAGGGCCTTTGGCTCCGTCACCGGATCGACCCCGCTGATCAGCACCCCGCTGACCCGCGTGCCCATGGCCAGCATCCCCTGCATCCTGACGCGGGGTGCAGCGACGACGACCTCAGGGTCATTGCGCAACTCGCCGAGGATTTTCCGCCATTCGCGCACACGGAGCCCGGGGTCGTGACTGACAATCCAGTTTTCGGGGACCACCTCCACATGCCCGATCCCCCCCTCGGCCACGTTCCTGACGAACATCTCCGTTTTACCCTTGGTGATGCCGATGTTGACCAACGCAATGGTGCAGCCGACCGTGATCCCCGCAACCGAAAGCAGGGTGCGCCGGGGGTTCCTGACCAGGTTACGGGCCGCATAGCGGGTGGTGACGGAGAGGCGGCCCATCAATCGGGTGATATCGGGTATCATGTGCGCATCGCCTCCACGGGTTCAAGCCGGCTGATCCTCCGTGCGGGCCAAAGTGACGCAAGCACCGATGTCACGCAGACCGATCCGATGCCGCCGGCCACATCCTGGAGTTTCAGAATGGGAAAGACCTTCATGCTGATGCTCATCCCCTCAAAAGTGTAATTTGACCCATGCCCTGCACCGCCGAGCGCGCCTAGATCGATCCCGTTGCGGACGCCGTACAGGGTAAGCCCAACCCCGATGGCGGTCCCGATTGCCACCCCGGCAATCCCCAACAAAAGCGACTCGATCGCCAGCAGACGTATCAGCCTCCCCGGGTTGCATCCCAGGGCGAGCAGCATCCCGAATTCGTGAACCCTCTCGAATGTCGCCATCAGCATGGTGTTGACGATGCCGGCAATGGTTGTCAGGAAGACCATGGCCATGATCAGGTAATTGACCTTGCCCGCCATCTGGAGCAGCGTGGCCATGGCGGGGACAATCTGGTCCCAACTGAGGATTTCATACGGCTTGAGAGGGGGAAGGGCCTTGAGCGACGACAAAACCCCCGGCACGGACTGTTGGCCGTCGGTTCGGATGACTATTTCATGGATCTGGTCCCCCATGTCCAGGAATTCCTGGGAAACCGGCAGGTCCATGATGATGCCGACCTGATTGATCTGATCCACGGGCGTCTCGATGACCGCCTTGACACGGTAGAGCCCACTGGCAATGGAACCGTCCATGGCTTGGCCCATGAGCGCCAGGGTGTCCCCCTGCCGCACCCCCATGTCCGCGGCCAGGCCCTTCCCGATCAGGACCTCCTGGCCGGCCGGCGCCCGGTCGGGCCCCAGGCCTTCCAGGATGCCGCCGGCCTTCCTCTCAGCCTGGATGCTCACGCCCGTGAGCCTCGCAACGTGCCCCGCTTCCTTCAGTGAGGCGAGGACCGGGGCGTAGACCCGCTGGGAAACCCCTTGAACATGGGGCACTTCCGCGATCCTCCCTGCTAAGGACGACGCCTTCGGTATGACCCGCTCGATCGCCTCGTCATCCCGGTATTTGAGCGCATGGACCTGTATGTGGCCCAGCATGGCGCCGGTCAGCGTCTCGAAGATCTTTGCCTCGTGCCCGTTCATGAAGCTGTTGACCCAGATGAGCGTCACCTGGGCGATGGCAATGGCGAGACAGGCCAGCATGGTCCTGACCGGGTTCCGTCCCACATTGCGATACCCCATGCGGATATCGGTCAGCCATCCGGAAAGGGAGCTCATGTTATTGTCTTTCCAGTTGGGAGAGGCTGAAAAGGTTATCGGAAAGCTTCACGTCGAATTTCATGTCGAGGTAACGGAGTTCCGTCAGGTGTCCGGGCTGATCCACCGTCTCCAGTACCATGCGGGTCGGAATCCTGCGGCCCCCCATCATCTTGACGTCGGTGAACCGCATGGTGCGGGCCAGTCGCCCTTTCCGGTCAAAATAACGCGCGACAACCGGCAGGGTGCCTTCCTCGTTCACGACCCATTCTATCTTCTGCCAGCGCCCGACAACACCGGGCCTGACGTCCATGACCCCTTGCCACCCGTCAGGATCGGTTGAGCGCCCGATGATCCTGGTGTCGAAATCCCTTTCGTAGGAGGTGTCTTTTACGAGGTCGTCGTTGGTGAAGTCGGTCCCCATCCATGAACTCAGCATCATCGAAGGAGGGATACGGATCGTCCGGGAAATCTTCGGAAGATAGTTCCAGAGGTTGTTGCCGACCTTGAGCGTCTCCGTGCCCGCCTCCCGGGCCGGTTCATCGATGATGATCAGCGACTTGTCCTTCCCCTTTGACCATATCCGCATTTTCAGGTGCCTGGTCTGGGTCTCGGTCTTGGCGATCATCTCTACATGGCCGGCGGAAGCGGAGGTTCGATACAGATCATCCAGGCGACGGACCACGTCTTCTACCTTCGGCATTGCCACTGCCATGGCGTTTGCCGTGAACAGAACAAGGATGATAAAGCCCGAGCAAGCTGCCATCCTGATTGCGGGTCGGTTCATGGGGTTCTCCTTCTCAGTTTATACGAGCATAGTACCGGTCTCGTGTCTCGTCAACACCAGACAGACCAACCGGTCTGTTTGGTGTTATATCTGCTCGCAGGAGAGGGGTATGACGATCTTTGGAGTACCAGCACCCCATGTCCCACGTTGACTTTCAGGCATCCCAACGAGTCTCCGGTGTGCTAAGACTATTTCCTGAATCCGTGACGCCTCCATGCCTCCGTTTGACCGGAAGGCCTCTGCCTTTGCATGCATGGAGATAATCGACTGTTCGTCGGAGGACCGGCATGGTGATTGGTCTGCTACAACATGGGCGGCGTGCGGGCCCCGGCTCTTCCAGTCGCTACGGCATTCCAGCGTCACGGATTCAGGTATTTCCCATTATCCGGGTTTTGAAGCCTCGGGCCTTTCAGGGTGCGCGTCACCAAAATTTTTACCCGGCAGCCAGCGAAGGAGAATCAGCCCCCCTATGGCTGCGCCGCAGGCCGAAACAGCAGGCCATCCGCCCCATGCATAGCCGGCGCTCGCAAGGGTGGACCCCAAGGCGCCTCCGATGAAGTACGAGGTCAGGTAAACTGTGGTTACTCTGCTGCGGGCATCGGAATTGCCGCGGTAGATTACCCCTTGGTTGGTGATGTGCAACCCCTGTACCCCGATGTCGAGGAGAATCACCCCGGCGATCATCGCAGCCAGACTGTGCCCGCCGAGCCAGATCAGACCGTATGATGCGGTTATCGCTGCCCCGAAGAGGCCGGTGGCGAAACGGCTTCTGCCCCTATCCGCCAAACGGCCGGCACCCGAGGCGGAGAAGGCCCCGGCAGCCCCGGCCAGTCCGAAGAGTCCGATCCTGCTTTCACTGAAGCTGTAAGGCGGCGCACTGAGTACGAACGTCAGCCCGGTCCAGAGCAGGCTGAAGGCGGCAAAAGCAAGGGCGCCGTAAAGAGAGCGGTCGCGCAGTGTCGCGTCTTCGATTGCCATGCGGCCGGTCGAACGCAGAAGCTGCAGGTACGGGGTATGGGGCCGGGGCGGGTCGGGTGGCAGCATCTTTCCCAACAGGGCGATCAGGACCGTCATGGAGCAGAATGCGAAGATATAGACGGCACGCCATCCGGCAAACCCGGCAATAAGGCCCGAGACCGTCCGCGCCAGCAGGATTCCGAGAAGCAGGCCGCTCATGACGGTGCCAACGACCCGCCCGCGCGTCGCATCGGGCGCCAGGGAGGCCGCAAAGGGAACGAGTACCTGGACAGCACACGATGAAAGGCCGACCATCACCAACGCGATACCAAACAGATGGTATGACGGACACCATGAGGCGGCCAAAAGCGCAACCGCAGTCAAGGCGCAGAGACATATGGTCAGCCGGCGCCTGTTGAGCGTATCGCCCAGGGGGACGAGGAAGACAAGGCCGCTGGCGTATCCGACCTGCGTCACGGTCACCAGCAGCCCGGCCTTGGCGATCGAGACTTGAAACTCTGCCGCAATGTTGGCCAAGAGCGGTTGGCTGTAATAGATATTTGCAACAACACCTCCACAGGTGACGGCAAAGATCAATGTGAGAATTCCCGACAATCCTTTTCTCCTCCCGGCACGCCTTCTTCGCGCGTCCACTCTTTATACCGCCTCAAAACGAAGAAAGCCACCCGAAAGGGTGGCTTTAGTGACTGTCGACTGCCTTATTCAAAATGACCGGGCTAACCCCATCAGGCCTTTTCAGCGGCATTTTTATACCGTTCACGCACAAAATTAATGTGGTCGCGAAGCACATAGAATTGTTCGGTGTAGGCCAAAGGTATTTTCATCTTGTTTACATTTTCCTCGATAATATCGAACTTCTTGAGAAGTTCTTCCCGTTCATCAGGCGAAGGATGTGCCAGCATGTCGCGTTCGAGATTAATCAAAATGCCGTACCAGCGGTTAATACGGGACCTTATTCGCCAATTGTAAAGAGCCGGCACGAGTTTCAGCCCTGGAATCAGTAACACAACGATCGGCACAAACACCACGAGTAAACGGTCCACGAGGCTTGCCAGCCAGAACGGAAGATAGCGGTAGAAAAAGCTCTTCCCGGAGGTGTAGTAACGTCGTGCGTCAGCGCTTATATGATATTCGTGTTCCAGTGGCGCAGGAAATTCACCGGCGCGCTGCAATAGTTTGGCGCCCCCATGGACCTCGCGAGCCGCTTCAATCAAGAGATCGGACAATGCCGGGTGCAGGGTATCCCGCGCGATAAGCTCTACGGTGGGGGCGATCAGGGAAATATCCTGCGGCGGAATATTCTTGCCGAAATCAAACGCCCCCATGGGTAAATCGACCTTAAAGAGATAGGGGTAACGGCGAGTATACGCGTCAGCTTGGATAAAATTGATCAGCCGGATACCGGCGGCCGATAAAAGATTACGTATTACCGGCGGGGTGGCAGAATCCCCCATCAGGAATGCGGCGTCGATCTTCCCACTTATCAGAGCTTGTGCCGCCTCTTCCCCCCCTGCATTTACCAGCACCGTCGAGCCGGCAGGCTCGATACCGTTAGCCTTGAGAAGGATCATCGCCAGGGCGTGAGTTCCGCTCCCGTCAGGCCCGATTGCGATACGCTTTCCATTAAACCCGGAGAGTAACGTCACCGGTGCGTTACTGCGGCAAAAAAGAAAGAGTGGTTCGTGGAACAGGCTTCCCAGCGAAACCAGCTTGTCAAACTCCATCCCCTCTGATAAGCCGCCCTGCACAAATCCGACATCAACGGGAATCGTGGGGTCATTCAGTCTTTTGAGATTATCAAACGACCCCTCCGTGGGTAGGATTTTCAGCGTAACCCCTTTGCGCGCCAGTATTTTTTGATATTTTTCGGCTGTAATTCTGAAAGTACTGCCATTGGGGCCGCTGGCAATAACAATGGTCGTTGGAGGCGCTGGACGAATTAACCAATATGCCGCCACGATCGCGATGACCGTGAGCAGTATCAGTGGCCCGACAGATACCGCAAGATCGCGCAAGGATATCCCCGTTAACCGGGAAAGGGGGCGAAATGACGCGATATTTCTAACGTACTCGTGTTTCATACATGAACTCCGGTCTCAATTCAAGGTTGCCTACGGACGCTCATGGCAGACTGATGACGATAAGTACGACCAAGGTGATCAGGGTGTAGAGGAAGTAGAGGTTCATATGTCCGTGCTGTAGTCTCCTGATGGGCAGGAACTTCTCATAGAGCAGCGAAAAGAGGGGCAGATATATCCGTTCGAGGACGGTTTCCGGCACATGGCTCTCAAAATGAGGATTGGCAGGGAATGGCCCCATTATGTGCGGCATGTGCCGCCTGGGCCGCAGGATAACGGCTGAGAGATCCACCAGCATGCCGGCAAAGGAAGACGCCGTGTATTGCATTCTGCTGCTCGGTTCGAGATAGCCGCACCCCCATGTGCCGGTGGTGGTGAAGGTCGTTTTTTTCACGCGTCCGCGATACCAGAATAACACGCATAACGACACGGCAAGCAGGGCAACGGCAAGGATGGAAATCCAGGCTAGGTGAGCAACTGCCACCAGGGATGTGGACTCGGGCGAGCGTGGCAGCCAAACGCTTACGGCAGATTCCAGGAGAGGGGCAACCGCCGCAGGCGCCACGCCGATGGCACAGCAGACAATGGCCAAAATCATCATGGGGAGCAGCATTGTCCACTTTGCCTCGTGGATG
>JBEKFJ010000151.1:0-7205 GCA_050013355.1 Oryzomonas sp. | reverse complement strand
TACGGATGCGGAGAAAACCGGCGGACTGTTCAAAGGCCTTGGCCCCGAAACGGGGCACCTCCAACAGCGCCCTGCGGGACGGAAAGGCCCCCTGCCGGTCGCGATGGCCGACAATCGCCTTGGCCAGGGCCGGCCCCACGCCGGAAACATAGGAGAGAAGCGCCCAGGAGGCGGTGTTCAGGTCCACCCCGACGTAGTTGACGCACGATTCCACCACATCATCCAGGGACTTTTTCAGCATGGTCTGGTTCACGTCGTGCTGGTACTGGCCCACACCGATGCTCTTGGGGTCGATCTTGACCAGTTCGGCCAGCGGGTCCTGGAGCCGCCGGGCGATGGAGATTGCGCCCCGCACCGTCAGGTCAAGGTCGGGAAACTCCTCACGGGCGATATCCGAGGCAGAGTAGACGCTGGCGCCCGCCTCGCTGACCATCACTACTGCTACGTGCCTGCCTGCCTCGGCAAGGGTCTCCTTGGCAAACAGCTCCATCTCCCGGCCTGCGGTGCCGTTGCCGATGGCGATCATCTCGATGTCATGGATCTTCACCAGGCGCAACAGTTCCTGCCTGGCCTGGGGCACCCGTGCCGCGCCGGTATGGGGGTAGATGGTGGCGTGCTCCAGAAAACGGCCGGTGCCGTCCACCGCCGCCAGCTTGGAACCGGTGCGCAGGCCGGGATCGATGCCCAGAACCCGCTTGCCGCCTGCCGGCGGGGCCAGAAGCAGGTTGCGCAGGTTGCCGCCGAAAACCCGGATGGCCACCTCGTCGGCCAGGTTCTTGGCCTCCAGGCGCAGTTCCACCTCGATGGAAGGAGCAATCAGTCGCTTGTAGGCATCTTCGGCCACCCCCTCCAGAATCGGCGTAAAGATGCTGTCGGCAGTTATCAGGCGGGCCTTCAGACCGGCCAGGATCTGCTCCAGCGGCGCCGTGACGGTCAGGAAGAGCACTTCCTCCTTCTCGCCGCGACGCATGGCCAGCATGCGGTGGGATGGAATCCCTTTCAGCGGTTCCTGATAGTCGTAGTACATTTCGAACTTGGTGACCTGCTCCTTCTTGTCTGCCGCCACCCGTGAGTTGAACACCCCGTGTTCCCAGGTCAGGCGCCGCACCATGGCACGGGCATCCGCATCGTCGGACAGCCGCTCGGCCAGAATGTGTCCGGCCCCATCCAGGGCGGCGGCCGCATTCGACACCTCCTTGTCCGGATCGACAAACGACAGGGCAGCATCCTCAGGCGTCCCGGTGGTCAGCGACTGGGCCGCCATCAGGTCGGCCAGCGGCTCCAGTCCCCGTTCGCGGGCAATGGTGGCCTTGGTTCGCCGTTTGGGCTTGTAGGGGAGGTAGAGATCCTCAAGTTCGGTCTTTTGGCGCGTGGCCTCGATCCGCTCCCGCAGTTCCGGAATCAGTTTGCCCTGATCCTCAATGGACTTGAGGATCGTGTGCTTTCGTTCCTCAAGTTCGCAGAAATAATCAAATCGCTCTTCAATGGCGCGGATCTGGACCTCATCCAGCTCATTGGTGCGCTCCTTTCGGTAGCGGGCTATAAAGGGGACGGTGGCCCCCTCCCGAAGCAGTTCAACGGTGTTTGCGACCTGTTGTGGTGTGAGGGAGGTGTCTGAGACGATCGCGTGAATAATCGTGGAGAGTTGATCCTGGCTGACGGACATGCGGCTACCTGTTCTTTCGTGGTCTTTTTGGGGGGTGCATACTACAACAGGGTATGAAAATAGGAAGGGGTGCATGCGCATACGTGGTAAATAATGAGTGACCTGCGGGCATCACGGCCTCATGTATCATAGCGCCACTTGAAATTGACGACCTTGCAGCCGGGCATTTCCAGGCGAAAGCGCTTCAGGCCCTCATCGCTGATCATTGTTCCGCTGCAGGTCAGCCATTTCAACCCCTTGAAACAGGTCAGGTTGTGGAGCCCCCGGTCACCGATGGCGGTGTGATAGATATAGATGCGCTGCAATCCGCCGAGCGAACCGAGAAGTGCAAGCCCTTCCTCGCTGACGGAGGTGTTGGAAAGACACAACTCCTGAAGTCCCGTAAGATGTGTGACATGCGCCAGGGCGCTGTCGTCGATGTCGCTCAGGAACAGGGCCTGAAGATCCTCCGGATGCAGGCTGTCCAGAAAATCCAGTCCGCTGCCGTCCCCCCCCTTGACGTCCAGCCGCACCGCTTTGCCCAGAAAGACCTCCTTCACGCCCCGCGCGCTCCCCAGCCATTGCCAGTCGCGATAGTCCATTGAGCTGATGTTGCGGACATAGAGCGTGCCGTAGCTCGTATCCGCAGGAAAATGGATGACGCGCGTTTTCACATGCCGGCTCTCGGCCCCGACCTCCTCACCCCGCAGCAGCGACAGCCGTTTGCGCAGCAGGGCAATATCCTCATCAGACTTGGCAACCATCTCGGCCAAGAGATCGATACCATCGGCCTGGGCCTCGGCCACCCGCAGTTTGAAGCGATAGATGTCCGTCTGTTTCAGCTCGTCGATCTGGAGGATGAGGGCATGGATATTCTGCTGTTCCCGGGCGATCTGGCGGATCACCCGCACCAGTTCCGAAGCGATGTCCTTGCCGGAGACGGTGCCGGTCCCGACCTCCCAATCCCGGAACAACTCTTCAAGGGATTTGCGGTTGCCCGAATCGTAGGCATGATTGGCAATGGCCATCAGTTCCTGGCGCCGCAGGCGGTCCGCCTCGTCAGAGGCCAGGTCGGGATGCACCGCCTTGGCGACCCCACGGTAGAGCGACTTGAGACTCATGGAGGAGGTATCGGGCGGAGCCTCATCCTCTTCGTCGAGCAGGTCTGTCGTGTAGTGAAAATGGCTGAACGCCTGCTCGTCCGACGACGGCTCCTGGCGGGGAGGCGTCTTTTCCGTGCCGAGGATGCCGTTCAACTGCCATTCCAGCTCTTCCAGCGCAGTGATCCGACCCCCAAGGGTATCCTCGTAGAGCTGTTCAAAGGTGCGTATTTCGGCCTTGAGGCTGGAAAACATCCTCTCCCAATCGTTCAGTTCGACCTGGTAGCGCTTCAGCTCCCGCTGTTTGCGTTCCAGCTCGACCTCTTCGGGGGTCTTCAGGCGGTTACGGAAGGGGGACGTCATGGAGTCGTTTCCCCGCTTTGCATGAGTTCACGGGATTGGCGGGCCAGCGGCAGGGTTATGCGGCGCTGTTCGGCCATGGAAAGCCGGAAAAGCGCTTCAAAGGCCGCGATCAGGGCACCAACCTCGCGGCTGGCGGTCATCAGGATGTAATCGACCACATCGTCCGGCACCCGCACCTGGCGGTCGTCAGCGATCTTTTTCAGGATCATGCGCCGGGAGTGGTCGTCAGAGGCATCCACGCAGGCAACCAGGCCCCACAAAAGACGCGAAACCAGGTGGTCGTCCAGGAGGGGCAGTTCGCGGGGCGGCAGGAGGCCGGCCAGGGCCACTTTCCGGCCGCTGGAGTAGAAGTCGTTGAACACCTGCCACAGGGCTGCCCGAAGGGCGGCCTCGTCGGGCAGCAGATGCAGGTCATCCACCACCAGGGCCGATGCGCCGCTGAAACGGGCGGCCAGTTCCCAGGCGGAAAAGCTGTCGCGGCATGTCAGGTAGCAGGTGGTTTCAGCGGGACACAGGGAGCGGGCGATGGATTGCAGCAGGTGCGTCTTGCCGGAACCGGCCGGGCCGTGCAGGTAGAGCAGGTTCTCGGCATCGGAGGGATCGGCGATGCGCCGGGCAAACTGCAGGGCCGCGGCGTTGCCGTCACAGGCGACAAAGCTGTCGAAGCCGTACGCGGGTGTCATGGGAAAATCGAAAAAACGCTGCATTGTCAGAATAGGTTCCCCTGGGGTGATTCAGGCACTCTGCGGTCGAAGTGCAGATAGGCGGCGCGGGTGGCGACCCGGCCGCGCGGGGTGCGGTTCAGGAAGCCGTTCTGGATCAAAAACGGTTCGTACACGTCCTCGATGGTGTCGCTCTCCTCGCCGATGGCCGCGGCGATGGTGTCCAGCCCCACCGGGCCGCCGGTGAACTTGTCGATGATCGTCAAAAGGATCATGCGGTCCATCTGGTCGAACCCCATCTCGTCGATCTCAAGCAGCTTGAGCGTATCCTGGACGACCGTGCGGGTGATGACGCCGTTGGCCCGCACCTGGGCAAAATCCCGCACCCTCCGCAGCAGGCGATTGGCGATACGGGGGGTACCGCGGCTGCGCCGGGCGAGTTCCACGGCGCCCTGGGATTCGATCTCCATCCCCAGGATACGGGATGAGCGGGTGATGATGGTGGCCAACTCCTGTTCGGTGTAGAATTCCAGGCGCGAGATCACGCCGAAGCGGTCGCGCAGCGGCGAGGAAAGCAGCCCGGCCCTGGTGGTGGCCCCCACCAGGGTGAAGCGCGGCAGGTCGAGCTTGATACTGCGGGCGCTTGGCCCCTGGCCAATGATGATGTCCAGTTGAAAATCCTCCATGGCCGGGTAGAGGATCTCCTCTACCACATGGGAGAGCCGGTGGATCTCGTCGATAAAGAGTACGTCGTGGGGTTCCAGATTGGTAAGGATGGCCGCCAGGTCGCCGGGGCGCTCGATGACCGGTCCCGAGGTGGACTTGATGTTGACCCCCATCTCGCAGGCCACGATATTGGCAAGGGTGGTCTTGCCGAGACCGGGCGGGCCGTAGAGCAGGAGATGGTCCAGCGCTTCGCCCCTGCCCCGGGCAGCATCGATGAACAACCGCAGGTTGCCCTTGATCTTTTCCTGGCCGATGTAGTCCCCCAGGGCGCGGGGCCGCAGGGTGGAGTCGAACTGGAAATCGTCGTCGCTTTTTTCGGGTGTGATGGCGCGCTGCTGCATTGCTGCTCCGCTGTTATAACCGGTATCAATCGATAGACTATGGCTTATTTTGCTCTAATTGTCAAAGGAGGAGTACCGTTTTCCCTGACCTTGATTGCCCAATAAATACATGGAAATTGTGCCCGGCTATGCTAGTCTATAGGTATGATAACGCAGGGTTAATGCCTTGCCTGCTCCGGGCGAAACGGAGAGGACCTGTAACAGGAGGTAAACGTAATGAAATCAATAATTGTAAGTCTGCTGCTCGTGTTTGCGTCAATAGCCGTGTGCGCCGACGATGTCCCGTTCATCGTGCCCATCGACAAGGACGGCGTCCAGCGGGTGGCTATTCTGGGGGGCGATTACTTCTTCAAACCCAGCCACATCGTGGTCAAGGTCAACCAGCCGGTGGAACTGTTTGTGCGCAAGGACGGCTGGTTCGTCCCCCACTCCTTCGTCATCGATGCCCCGGAAGCGGGCATCAAGGTCAAAGAATCGCTTTCCCAGGACCCGAAGACCATTGCCTTCACCCCCACCAAGGTAGGCAGCTATCCGTTCTACTGCGACAAAAAGCCGCCTTTCATGGCCAGCCATCGTAAAAAGGGAATGGAAGGCGTCCTGGAGGTCGTTGAGTGAGGGTTCTCTTCGTCCACCCCCACGGCAGCAACTTCATGCCGGGCGTGCAGGATATCACCACCATCTTCAACATCATGCCTCCCCTGGGGATCATGAGCATCGCCGCCTGGCTTGAGCGCCACGGCATCGAGGTGGAGATCATCGACTGCTATGCAACGCCCATGGGGGTTGACGAGTTGGCTGATGAGGTCGTCCGCCGCCGCCCCGACGCCGTGGGCTTCTCCACCACTACCTCGGCCTTCCGGGAAGGTTACCGCATCGCTGGAGCCATCAAGGAGCGGGATGCCGGGATCGTCACGGTCTTTGGCGGCGCCCACCCCTGCACCATGGGTGCACGGCTCCTAGACGACTTTCCGGACATCGATTACCTTGTGATCGGCGAGGGAGAGCAAACCATGCTGGAGCTGGCCCAGGCCGGCTTCAAGGGGGCGGAGTCCCTGCCCGGCGTTGCCTTCCGCCGCGACGGCAGAGGGGTGCTCACCAGCCAGCGGGAGTTGATCGCCGACCTGGACGAGCTCCCCTTTCCCGCCTACCACCTGCTGCCCGGCTTCCCCAAACGCTATACCCTGCCGCTGTTCAGCTTTCCCACTGCTCCCAACTCCAGCATCATCTCCAGCCGCGGCTGCCCCTATGCCTGCTCCTACTGCGACCGCTCGGTCTTCTCGCGCGGCTTTCGCTTCAACTCGCCCGAATACATCATTGAGCACGTGGCCATGCTCAACCACGACTACGGCATCCGGCACGTCTTTTTCTACGACGACCTGTTCACCTTCGACCGCAAACGGGTTGCGGAGTTCTGCGACCTGAAGGCAAAAAAGGGGCTCAAGGTGACCTACAACTGCATCGCCCGGCTGGAACACGTTGACGAGGAACTCCTAGGGCTGCTCAAGCGTTCCGGCTGCTGGCAGGTCAACTTCGGCATCGAATCGGGCGATCCGGAGGTGCTCAGGAAGCACCGCAAATTCTACGGCCTGGATGAGGTCGGCAGGAAGCTCCGGATGGTCAGGAAGGCGGGGATGCGGGTCAAGGGGCTCTTCATGGTCGGCCTGCCGGGGGAGGATGAGGCCGCCATCCGCCGCACCATTGACTATGCACTGTCACTGCCGCTGGAAGAGATCAACGTTACCAAGTTCACCCCTTTTCCCGGCGCGCCGCTCTACGCTACCATCCGCGAACAGGGGGAGTTCGACGAGACGTGGGAGCTGATGAACTGCATGAACTTCGTCTTCGTGCCCACGGGGATGACCAAGGAACGGCTGGAGGGGCTCTACAACGAGTTCATCCGCCGTTTCTACCACCGCACCCGCATTCATTGGGGCTACACGAAGATGGTCTGGAAATCGCCCCACAGCATCCTGGCCTTCATGCGCAACCTGCCGGAGATATTGGCTTTTGAGAGGAAACAGAAGTGGTGAGGGCAGCATTTCATACGACGATGCATCGAATAAGCTTGGCGCTGTTGCCAAACCGTTCAGCAACACACTCGAAAACGGGAACGTGAAAGACCATGGCTAAAATCGGCAACGATAGGGTGTGCCTGGTGTGCGTGTTCAAGGCTGCGCTGCTCGCCGTCCTTCTGGTCGTCCTCTGCGTCCTTGTCTGGCGCGATCTGCCGTCCGAATGGCTGGACTCCCGGTGGCTCGAAGCCCGGATCAAGGGCATGGGGATTCTGGCGCCTTTGGCCTATATCCTCCTCAGAGCCGTTGCCATCGTGCTGACCTTTGTCCCCAACGACCCCCTGGATGTGGCCGGC
>JBEKFJ010000150.1:0-10029 GCA_050013355.1 Oryzomonas sp. | reverse complement strand
GCCTTGATTGCTCTCGGCGCAGGCAATGCAATGGCCAGCTTTGACAACGGCGACCTGATCCGGTTCGTCTACAACTCAGCCACCGGCAGTGAGACCGGCACCGACCTGGGCAGCATCAGCACCCTCTTGACCAATGTTGCCGCTTCGGGATCGGTAAACATCACCGCCCCTGGTCTGTTTACCAACGGCGCCAACCTCGGCAGTGCAAACAACGCCAACCTCATGGTAGCGTATATGGTCGCCAACGACACCTATGGTACCAACGGCTATAACCCTAACACGAATTATTTTTCATCACAAAGCGGCCAGGTAAACGGTCCGTTTGCAAACACTAACATGCAAAACCAGATGGGAGCCCTTTTTAGCGGCGTTACTTACAACCCGGTTAATACGCATAACTCCACCCAGGTGTCCACCACAAACACTAACGCCGCCTCCTATCAGGTTACAATGTCAAATGGGTTTATGGGAGGTTTGTTATTAAATCCTGATGGCGAAGCGAGCCTCGCCACCCTGGCAACCGCTTCCATCTCACAGAGCCTCTACTACTGGGCTGACGTGACCGCTGGCACCGACGGCTCCTTGGTAACATCAAACGGCCAGGCACTTCAGATCCTCACCAACTCCAACGGCTCCACCACCCTCGTGGGTGGTACTTCACCGACCCCGATCCCGGCTGCCGCTTATCTGCTCGGTTCCGGCCTGATGGGTCTTCTGGGCCTGCGCAGGAAGCAGAAAGCCTAATCTGTCAACAGGCGTGCGTACGGGCCTTGAGCCCGTCCGCACTACAAGCGAACACAAACAACATAGGAGATATTACAATGAAGGTAACAAAGAAACTGGCAGCCATCAGCGCTGCCGCAGTCCTGGCCGGCGCCGGCGCCGCCCATGCCCAGACCTATGAGATCAACATGTATGGTTCTTCGGCCCAGTACAATTTCTGGGTCTCCGGCGCCGCATCCTATCTCCAAAACTCCGCCGGTTGCCCCGCAGCCAATATAACGACGAAAAAAGACGCTGGCGGCTCCACCTACGTGGGCGTCACCGGAACTGCCTGCACCGCTGTTCCCGGGGGCACCGGCAGCGACACTCTCATCATCCGCTACGCCTCCAAGGCATCCTATGCCGGTTTCGCGGCAATGAACGGCTGTGAAGACACCAGCGACATAAATCCCGCTTCCTCCATTTTCACCGGCGGCGTTTCTCCGAATATGCCTACGGGTGCTACCCTCACCCAGGACTGCCAGGCTGCCGCGAACGGCAGTAATGCGGCCAACTTCCGCTGGTTCCTGGATGAGACCGCAGCCGGTTCCACAGCCATCTGCCTCCCGGTCAACGTGGCCTCCTCCGACGTGGCGATCACCGACTTCCTTGAAAGCACCAACAATTCATACCAGAACGGCCCCGCATCGGTCAGTAACCTGACGACCAGGGCAACAGGCACGAACTACGGCTTTTCATCCGCCAGTTGCATGGGCGCTCCGGCCGGCTCCCTTAGCTCCTCTCCCATCACGATCCCCTTTGGCCTCTTCGTCAATAGCTGCGTAGCCAATAACAGGTGCCTCGGCGCAGTAAACGGAGCAGGGATTGTTGACCCGACAAAGTACGGGCAGCTCTGCGCCACTGACACCGACTGCACCGGCGCAACAGTAACAACGGTTACCCCGGGCACATGCTCCTGGCACGACCACATCGCGACAACGACTGGAGCCGTCAGTACCGTAATCCCCAACACCATCACCGACCTCAGCCGCGAGATGGCCGCCTGTGTTTTTACCGGCACCTGCAAGAACTGGGATGATTTCGGCCCCTATTTCGCCGATGAGGCGATCGTCAACTGCTTGCGTTTTGCCGGTTCGGGCACCGTGGCTTCCATGGACTGGGAAATCATCAGACCTACTGCTTTAGGCGCATCACTGCTTGCTTTGCCGTCCGCGCAGAAACTTGCTAGCGGCACGTGCAACGTGGACTACGGCACCTACCCCTATGCTCCCTACGGCACAACTGCCGGCGCGTTGACCGGTGGTTATCAGACCCTCGCCAGCGGTCTTGAGACCGGCACCTCCAATCTCCAGAATTGCAACGTGATCTGGTTCAATGACTCGACTGGCAACGAAATCAGTTGCGTAGCCGGCCAGAGCATCGCCGCGGCTTCTTTCACTCCCGCACTGACCACCTGGACCAATCTCGGCGCCCACACCACCTCTTGCATTGGCGCCGTGGGTATCTTCGACTCCGACAAGATCGAATCCAGCTCCACCCCGAGCAACATTTTTGCAGTGAGATACAACGGCGCCGGTTTCGTCTCCGGTGTCACCACCAGCGGCGTGCCCTTCGGCACCAGCACCAACCCCGCTCCTACGATTCGCGAGCAGATCAAGCACGGCCGTTACGGATATGTCGCCGATGAGATCATGTACTATGTTCCCTCCGGCTCCGGCATCACCAACCCGTATACCTCCGTCAACACCACCGGCGCCCAGCTTGCCGCCATTTTGGTCAGCGGCACAAACTCACTCGACAAGTTCGCTGCCAGCCCCAGCAATATCAACAATTTCCTCCCTACTCACAAGAACTACTACGCAGCCCGGTCCGAACTGCTCTTCACCAAAGCCGGCGCCAAGTCCGGCTCTGTGCCGACGTTTACCAATCCTCCGACTGTTGCCAATCCGTAACATCGGCCTTCAGGCATTTAATTGATCATTGTCCATTTCTCGGGCCTCCGCAAGGAGGCCCGTTTTTCGTTGGAAGAGCATAGTTGAAATACGGTCAATTCAAGTGTTATAAGAATTAAATTCTTAACCACCCCCTGACCCCCTCCTGAATCAGGAGGGGGAGAGTTGGGTGTTCTTCCTCCCCTCCTGGTTCAGGAGGTGGATAAGATCGTCATCCTCACCTTAGGACCCAGACTTTTACAAGAGCCTCTGAAGGATGAATTATGAAATCCCACCTAAGAACACTCTCCTTACTCGCGCTGTCTCTCCTTTCCGCGCTCCCCGCTTCCGCCACCTCGGTCGTCTGCATCCGCACAGCGGATTCGATAGTCATTGCCGCGGACAGCAGGCTGGCAATCAGAGGGGCCGACAATCCGGGAAAAGAGAGAAAAGAGTGCAAGATCATCCAGGCAGGCGGGATGTTTTTCTCCATGACCGGCTTCATAAAGGACCCGGCCCGCCCCTACGACGCTGCGCACATTGTAGCCGAAGCACTTGAGCGGCCCGCTGCGCCCCTGACTCGGGAAGGGGCCGTGACCGCGACCGTGGCCGCGGGGCTCAGGGATGAACTGGCACAGCTGCGCGCCGAGGCGCCGGAGCTGTACAACAGGTACATGAGGGACCAGAAGGGGACCCTGCTGAAGGTCCTCCTGGCGGGTTTCGAAGGGGATACGCCGCAGGCCGTTCTCTTCGGCTTCCGGCACAGCGTTACCCCTTTGGGAGAGATAACGGTCACCACGGAACGGGAGTCATGCCCCGGCAACTGCGACCCACAGGGCGCTTATATTTTCATCATGGGAGAGAGGAGGCCAATCGATGCCTATCTGAAAAACAATAAGGCGGACCTGGCGACGCTGGATACATTCGCCAAATCTCTGGTAGAACTCGTCATCGATGCACATACCCCGGACGTGGGGCCGCCGGTGGACGTGCTGCGGATAGACCGGGACGGGGCCGGGTGGATTGAAAAAAAGGCGGAGTGCCC
This sequence comes from Oryzomonas sp., assembly GCA_050013355.1. GTDB lineage: Bacteria > Desulfobacterota > Desulfuromonadia > Geobacterales > Pseudopelobacteraceae > Oryzomonas. The sequence continues at coordinate 6,330 of JBEKFJ010000150.1, read as the reverse complement.
GGACATCGTGGAATGAAAAGTCCCCCTCCTGATTCAGGAGGACCCTCTGGGGCCTAAAGGGGTCAGGGGGTGGTTGAATCTAAGGCAGCAAGTCCGCAACCTTCCCCAGATCGGGATCGATCCTGATGGCCTTGTCAAAATCCGCACGCGCATGGGTGCGGTTGCCGAGGGACTGATACGCCTGCCCCCGGATAAGGAAGCTTACCCCCAGATTGGGATTAATCCCGATTGCCCTGTCACAATCCTCGATTGCCTGTTTGAAGTTGCCGAGACGCAGATAAGCCTCACCTCTATTGTTGTACGGCAAAGCCCATGCCGGATCGATCTTGATTGCCCTGTCGCAATCCGCGATCGCCTGCTTGTAATCGCCCATGAGCCGATATGCCTCCCCTCGATGAAGATAGGCAATCCTGTTGTTATCCGTTACCTGCAGGCAATGATCGAACAACCTGAGACTGTTCTGCCAGTAACCTGCCTGGGTACGGGTGAGGACAAAAAAGGCCGTCAGGGTAAGCGCCGCCGATGCGACGAGCACCCGGTTCCCATAACGCCATTCTTTCACCAACTCCGGGATACCCCATGCCGCCATGATGAACAGCCCGATCAGGGGGATATAGGTGTAGCGGTCCGCCCTGCCCTGTTCACCCACCTGCACGAGTCCGATCACCGGCACGAGCGTGACCAGGTACCAGAACCATCCCACGGGCAAAAACCTGAATCTCCTTGACGCCCGGAGAACCGGCAACGTTATGGCAATGAGGATGAAAGCCGCTCCCGGGACCTGCCAGGGTAGCCACTGCCGGTGATACGGATAGAAAATCGCGAGGTTGTTCGGCCAGACCATCTTTTCCATATACACGACATATGAAATCAAGGCGTTTGAAATACGGACACCCAGGGAAAGCGTTCCCGTGGACAGGTCCATCGCGCCGCCCTTCAACTGAACCCAATAGGTAACGGCGCATGAGATCGCGGCAAGGGCAAGAAGAGGGATCTTCTCCCACAGCAGAGTACGGAGCGATGACCAGGCATATCCGCCATCCGCCGGTTCCCGATCAGGCCCTATCTGCCCGAAGCGCCTGAGGGGCCAGTAATCCAGAAGCAGCAGGACCAAGGGAAGCGAGACCAGCATCGGTTTCGCCAGGAGACCCGCACCGAAAAACACGAGGACCAGCCAATATCTCCGGGAACTCGGCAGTTCGGCATAATAACCGTAAGCGCCCATGGCAAGCACCCAGAAGAACGCCGAAAGCACGTCCTTCCGCTCGGCGACCCACGCAACCGATTCCACGTGCAGAGGATGCAGGGCAAAGAGCGCGGCCACAAAGGCGCTCTGCCACAGTGTCCTCGTCATCCGGTGGAGAACGAGAAAGAGCAGCACCGTTGTGGCGATGTGGAACGACAGGTTCGTCAGATGATGCCAATGGGGATTCAAGCCGAAGAGTTGAATATCCAGCATATGGGATATCCAGGTCAGGGGATGCCAGTTTGAGGCGTGCTGCGTCGTGAATGCCCAGCGAATGCCGTCCATGGTAAGGCCGCTTTGCACATGGGCGTTCCCGGAAACGTACTGGCCATCGTCGAAACCGATAAAATCGGCATGGATAACCTGCCGGAAAGCCATGAAGGTGGCAACGGCCAAGGCGCTGCATATCATGCTGATCTTGTTCATCGACATACGACCATTCCCCTATTCGCATGTGCAATCGAGAAACCCTGCTTGTAGGGGCGTATTGCATACGCCCCGATTGGGGCCCCGATCGGGCGAACAGCAGTTCGCCCCTACCCTATTGCCCGGTTTTTGCGCTCTTGTCGTTGCGGGAGGCAAGGTAATTGGCAGCAACGACGAATTCGAGCAACGGAGAGAGATTCTCCCCGGGCGTCAGGCCGCTCAGGTAGAGTTCCAGCGGTGGCGCAACGATGAGCGGCATGACTTGCAGCACCTGTCCGGTCAAAAGGTACAGCACAACGGTGTGCTCCCCTTTGTTCGGGATGAGCTCAATGTTCCAGACGCGTTCGGATAGACGCCGCAGGTTGAGAATACGGGCTCCCGTAACCCCTACCTCCGGGCTGTTCCGGCCTGATGGTTCGGCTTCGAGGGTAACGGCAACCTTGCCCAGGCCGTCACTGATGGCGATGGCCGGTGTCTGCTTGACTCCGCAGGGGCTGTCGCCGCTCAACAGGGAGATGAGATTGCCGAGATTCCTGTCGCCGCGAAATTCGCGAAATCGCTGGAGGATGTCCGGGCACCGGCGGTATTCCAGGGGATTCAAGGCTGCCCCTGATGCGGTTCCCTGGCCCCCGCGCTCCACGTCGGGCGTGGGAATGCCGTGCGCTCCGTCTGCGTCCGGACGCGCCGTGGGGTCGAGGGGTTGAACCGTTGCCGTTGTCCCGGCGGCTTTTGTCTCCGCCATGCCCTGCGACGCGGCAGCGGCTTGATCAGGAGTAATTCCCGGCGTCTTCGCCGGCGCTTCAGGAGGCGTTATCTTCACCTCGGGCCACTCCGTGTTCCCATCGGCATAGATGTATTTCGCGGCAATGGAATTGACCAAACAGGGCTGATTTGCAGGTTTTACCTTGAAACTCAGGGTCATGCCGATGAAAAGTTCTCCCTCGTCCAAGCCTATGGCAAGATGGATCTTGCCGGGAGCTTTGGAGAGTAGCATATCCTTCTCCGAGTATGCTTTTCCAATGATTTTCGGCACCGGTTCGCCGCATGCGGTGCTGTACAAGATATCGAGATCTACCTGCTCCGGGCGGTCGGACGCATTATTCGATAATATCGTGACAGAGCCGTCGGTTTGGTGAGTAACCGTCAGGTCGGTAGCCGAGACCGTGCAGGGGTTCAGCCAGAGGAGAAACACCATCACGATCAGCACGGGTAATACATTCATGATCTTTTCTCCTTTTCCCCGTGAGACACCCTGACCGCCGTAATCCAGAAGAGCACCGGCAACAGGTATTCGCCGATGATATTCAGGAACATCGTCAACGGCAGGGCGGGTTGCCAGGCGCAGGCGGTCAGCAGCACGTTGCCGAACCGGAACAGCAGGTGTCCGAAAGCGAGTATCGCGCACCCCGCCGTTGCCCAGACGATCCTTTGGCGGATGGAAAGCCGTCTTTCTGCAAGTATCAGGGCGGCATACAGCACAACATTGAATGTCTGGAAATTGACGCGAAGTTCGTGTGAAGGCACTGTCAAGCGGTAGTGCGCCAATGCGAACAGGGCTGCCAGAAGCCGGTCGGTCAACTTCATGTAGGTTGCGTTCGCAGCTAGCCACAGGGGAAAGATTACACTCGCCAGGAGCACGGCACGCAACAGAAACGGGCCGCACCTCTCTTCCGAACGCGAAGCCCAGCGGAGCCAGACCAGGGAGGCGGCGATCACCAGGACAATCATGGCCACCTGCGACAGGTAGACATGCACCGCCTCGAAGAGAGACGGATATGCGGCGCCGACCATGGTTACCGCGGCGACCCTGAGGATATCCGCCGAACAGAGAAAAAGCCCCCCCGTCAGGAGCCCCGCGACCTTCTCCTTTATTGAGGCCTGAGCCGCAAAGACGAAAGCGCCGAAAAGCACCATGCAGTAATCCACACCCGGAACCCGTTCAATGAGACGATGTCGCCGGCGACCTCTGCCCTTTTGCCCAGGAACGCCAGACATTCACCCGAAAGATACGCTGTCGCCCGGTTGAGCGGAGCAAAAAAGAAATCCGGCAACCAGTGGGCCAGCACGAAAAACAGTCCGCAGAATCCAAGGAAGCGCACGGGTCGCAAGGACAAAAAGCCATTGTCGATGGCCGGAAGAGATGTTGCAGCGGAATTATCCATATCGTTTTTTATCGGAACTATAACAAAAACAAAGGTACTTTTTATCATCCCACTTTAAAAAAGGGGGACCGAGGGGGATTTGCACCTCAGAACCGGTAAAGCACCTTGAAATGATAATACACATCGCCCGCGGCAACTCGACTCGTGTCCCGCAGGGCGGTCGCCACGTCGGTCTGGAATTCGAAACCGTTGTACAGCGTCCCGCGCATGCCGATGCCGGTCCCCTGGATGTCCGAGAGCGCCACCTGGCCCGCCAGCGGCTCCTTCACCCAGAGCGCCGCAGCGTCGTAGAACAGGTAGGTGGTCAGGGTGAAGCCCGGCTTGCCGAGCTCTTTGAGCATATTGGGCGAGCCGAACTCCACCACCGAATGGATGGCGTTGTCGCCGGCCAGCTCGCTCTCCCAGTAGCCGCGCACGCTCTCCATGCCGCCCGCCATGTATTCTTCGTTCGATATGAGCGGCTGGTCGGCCAGTTGCCCGTCCACCTTCACCAGCAGCGAGAAATCCCCCGGGAGTTTCTGGGTCCGCTCCGCCCCTGCCGTCATGAAGATATAATTGCCCCGCGCCTTGAAGCGTTTGTCCTCGAACTCGTGCGGATTGGTCACCGCTCCGCGGAAGGCGACATTGACCCCGGCATTGAAGGAGGTAAAGCCGGCGGAGTCGCTGAGCGATGCGCTGTAGGCCACGGTGAAGGGGAAATATTCGATCGGGGTCTTTACCGCCGTTGATCCGTTCTGCCCCACGGACTCCTCGAAATTCTTGTAATCGAAGCCCATCACCAGGGTGTGGTTGTAGTCGGCTACCGGCCGCAAGGTGAGGATGGTCCTGGCGCCTACGATCGTTCCCTTGCCCAGGTTGTTGAAGCCGGCCGCCGAGGCGGTATTGTTGTTGGACCAGACCCCGTACATGACCAGGCGGTCGTCCGCGTCCCACGGCGCCGGAAGCGAGTAGGTTCCGGAAGCAACCTGGATATCGTCGGGGTTTTCCGGCGCAACCTGGTACTGGACCGAAAGCGAGTGCTCGCGCTGCCAGAGGTTGTCGTAACGCAGTGCCGCGTTCAGCCGCAGATCGCTGGTGTCGTGGCTGGCGCGGTTGTTCAACTCCAGGCTGCCGTGCACAGGGGGCGTTTCCTGAACCTTCAGGGCCACGTTCACCGATTCCGGGACCGTGCCCGGCTGCATCTCCGGGATGACCTTCAAATCCGGGTTCTTGTTGAGCCGGTTGACTTCGTCCTGCACCTGCCTGATCCGGATGACCGAGCCGGGCGCCAGGGACGGGATATCCCGCATGATCATTTCCGTCGAGAACCATTTGTTGCCGGTCACGGTAACCGTTCCCACCCGGTTCTCGACGATCTCAAGCCTGATGGTCCGGCTTTCGACCTTCTGCTCCGGGATATTGACCACAACCGTCGGATATCCCTGGTCGTGGAAGAACCGCTCCAGCGCGTCCCGCGCCCCCTCCACGTCGGCGGCCGTCTTGTTCCGGCCGATGAATCTCTTGACCTGGTTCTGCAGCTCTTTTTCGCTGAACAGATTGCTCCCCTCGATCGCGAACTTCCTGATCGTGAAGGTCACCTCACGCGACTGGGCCGCTTCCGCTTGCTTCGCCGGCTGCTCCGTCCCCGGCTGCGGCGTTGCAGTTTCAGCGTCGGGAGCGGTTTCTTCCGCAAAGGCCGGCTGAAGAAAAAGAAGCAGTCCGCAGCTTGCCGTGAGAATTACTCTTATGATCAAAACTTTGGAAACTGTTTTTTTCATTAAAGCAGTTTCTGCAAAGTTGTTCGCAGGGTAGCGGGTTTCCGGAAAACGTCGGACTTTCGTTCAATCGTCTCATTGGTTTGAACGTGGATAACCATCACGTAACCAGTTTGTCTGTTATATCGCGCCATTGTCTTTCAACTTTCATGAGTGCGGGGATTAATTGAGCAGTTGAGATTAACACCACTTTGTTACAACCAATCGACAATTCCCGAACTATTTGATGAAATATTGCATTTGCAGATTGTTGAAAAACGTCATGAGGAAGGCCGGATGCCAGGCGCCCGGAACGGAGCGGCCGAGGCATAACAATTAGTTAGCCGAGGTCGCGAGTACCGCGCAACGCCGCAGACGGCTCTCCGCAATAGTTTTTCAACAATCTGTTTGACGATGGACGCAGCCGAATGGTGCGATTGTTGGATATTCGTCACAGTGCCTCACCATGTATGTAACCTTTGGATGCTAATGGTTTTGAGTTGAAAAATATATGAACCGTAGGGGCGGCGCTTGCTCCGCCCAATCAGGGCGCGGCAAGCAGCGCCCCTACATTCAGGGTTTCAAGGTGGGGTCGTGCGAATGAATATCTTGATGCTGCCGATGGCGGCAGCCATCGTTCTCTGGGCGGCTGCCGGCACAGCCGGTGCTGCCGATACCCGGCCGTATGCGGTTATGAATCTAGGCGCTGTGATCGATACCGACAGTTCTCTGTCGCAAACGAATTTTTCAGGCAAAATATCGA
>JBEKFJ010000149.1:0-7309 GCA_050013355.1 Oryzomonas sp. | reverse complement strand
GTTACGGCGGAAAAAGGGACCTATTACAACAAAAGCCGAAACGTCGCCCTGCGCGGCAAGGTGCATGTGGTAACAGAGACCGGGGTCAGTTTCGATACCGAAACCATTGACTATCTGGCCGCGCAATCACAGTTCAGGACATCGGACGAGGTGACGTGCCGGCAGCAGCGTCTGACACTGTCCGCACGAGGGATGGAGTTGGACGTGGCGAGCCAGAAGGCCCGATTCCTCACGGCTGTTGATGCCCGTGTGGCAGGTTTGAATACCGGTAAATGAATACAATGAATAAAAGGTTATTACTCATTATAGGTACGCTCGTTGCCCTGGCGCTCCCATTGTCCGTGGCTTTTGCCGCCGACCACAAGGACCGTTCGGATCTGCCCATTACCATTAAATCCAATGAGATGGCCGCCGACAATAAAGGCAAAACAGCTATCTTTACCGGCAAGGTAGTGGCAAAGCAGGGAGATGTCACTATCTATGCCGACCGCCTCACCATCAATTACAGCGATAAGAAGAACGACGTTGAAAAGATCGAGGCGGATGGTAATGTGCGCATTATTCAGGAAAACCGTATCGGAACCGCCTCCCACGGGGTCTATGAAAGCACGCAAGGGCGCATCACCCTGACCGGCAATCCCAAGGTCACGCAGGGAACTGATACCATGTCAGGCAATATCATTACGTATTTCATCGATGATGACCGAAGCGAGGTGTCAAGCGGGCCAGGACGTCCGGTTGAGGTGCTCATCCATCCGGCGACCAAAAAAGGCAATGAAGGCTCACGTTGACCCCATCCGGCTCTGGACCCGCGGCCTGCTCAAGAGCTACGGCGGCCGTCAGGTAGTCAAGGGCGTTGACCTCTCCATCCAGGCGGGCAGGGTGGTCGGGTTGCTCGGACCGAACGGTGCCGGCAAGACCACCACCTTCTACATGGTGGTCGGGCTTGCCAGGCCCGATGGCGGACAGGTCTTTCTCGGGGATGACGAAATCACCGGGCTGCCCATGTATCAACGGGCCCGGAGAGGTATCAGCTATCTTCCCCAGGAGGCGTCGGTCTTTCGTAAGCTCTCCGTGGCCGACAATTTTCTGGCGATATTGGAGACGGTCGAGCCTGATCGTGACAGCCGCAAACGCCGAATGGAAGAGCTTCTTGATGAATTTGGGATTGCCCATATTGCCGGCGCAAAAGGGTATGCCCTTTCCGGAGGGGAACGACGGCGGGTGGAGATCGCGCGGGCGCTGATCACGAATCCGGCCTTCATTCTGCTGGATGAACCTTTTGCCGGGATCGATCCTATTGCCGTGGCCGAGATTCAGCATTTGATCGTATCGCTCAAGGAACGCAACATTGGAGTGCTCATCTCGGATCACAATGTGCGCGAAACCCTGGGGGTTTGTGATGAAGCCTATATCCTGAGCGGAGGCCAGGTGCTGGAATTCGGTTCGCCGGACGATATCGCATCCAGCCAAAAGGCGCGGGAAATCTACCTGGGTGATGGTTTCCGTCTCTAGCAGGTTGTTGAAAAACAGCCATCTCGCCGCCGTCCTCGCATGCCCCTTTGTGCGGCGTAGCGCCCGGCCTTCGCAGCCAAAGCTGCTTCGGCGGAGTAGGCCTGCTACGCCTCCGCGGGGCTTGCTGCGGGTACAACGATCTGACTATTTTTGAACAACCTGAGTACATTAGCAGTTTGCTTATGAAGCACTGGTATCATGTCCCGTTCGAGGTAGAAGCAGCATGGCAATGGAGATGCGCCAACAACTGAAGATGACCCAGCAACTGGTGATGACTCCTCAGTTGCAACAGGCCATCAAGCTTCTCCAGTTGACCCGGCTGGAGCTTCAGGATGTCGTGCGCCAGGAGTTGGAGGAAAATCCGCTCCTGGAAGAAAGCATTGAAGTTGAAGAGGTCCGCGAACCGGAATCTCTGGAGATTGCCGAGAAGGAGAGCGAGCCGGAACAGAACGTCGAGGAATTCCACGAGGTTGAAACCGGCGAAGATACCCTGCGGGATTGGGACAGCTATCTGGATGGCTACAACTACAGTTCCGGCGAACAGTACAGCGGAGAGGACGAACGGCCTTCATTCGAGAGCATGCTGACCCGCAAGGGAACCCTGATCGACCATCTGCTCTGGCAGCTTCATATGGGGCGTTTTTCGCGTGACGAAGTCCTGATCGGAGAGGAGATCGTCGGCAATATCGATGAGAGCGGCTACTTTCGCGCCTCGGTGGAGGAGATTGCCCATGCCTGCCATTGCGGTTGCGAGAAGGTGCTGCCGGTTCTGGAGCGTGTAAAGGAGTTCGATCCGACCGGCGTGGGCGCCCGCGACCTGCAGGAATGCCTTTTGATCCAGGCCCGCTTTCTGGGGATGCAGGGAAGCGTCGTTGAGCGGCTGTTGCTGAACCATCTGCATGATCTGGAAACCCGCAAGTACAAACAGATCGCCCGCGATCTGGGGGTTGATATCAACCAGGTGTTGATGGCGTCCAAGATCATTGCCGGTTTCGACCCGCGTCCTGGCAGGATTTACGGTTCTGAAGAGGTGCAGTACATCTCGGCGGATATCTTTGTCTACAAGGTAGGCGAAGAATATGTGGTCATGCTGAACGATGAGGGGTTGCCCAGTCTCCGGCTGAGTCCCTATTACAACGAGGTCAAGGGCAACGCCAACGTCGATTCCCGGGCCGAGGAGTATATCAACGAAAAGGTCCGTTCGGCCATGTGGTTGATCAAAAGCATCCAGCAGCGACAGCGCACCATTTACAAGGTCGCCAAGAGCATTATCAGGTTTCAGCGCGAATTTCTCGACCGGGGCATCGAATGTCTCCGCCCCTTGGTGCTGCGGGATGTGGCCGACGATATCGGCATGCATGAATCCACGATCAGCCGGGTCACCACCAACAAATATATGCAGACCCCCCAAGGGCTGTTTGAGCTGAAATATTTCTTCAACAGCGGTCTTTCGACCAGTGAAGGGGATTTCGTCGCTTCGGAAAGCGTCAAGAACCGCATCAAGGAGATTATAGAAAAGGAGGATCCGCGTAAGCCGCTCTCAGATCAGAAGATCGCCGAGATGCTTTCCGGGCAGACCGTCAATATTGCCCGGCGCACGGTCACCAAGTACCGCGAGATCCTGAGGATCGGTTCTTCATCTGAACGAAAGCGGCATTTCTAATTCCAATTTGCAATCAAGACGATACAAATACGAGAGATGAGTTAGAACCGATGAGAGATGAGAGATGAAAGAGGCGTACAAAAGATTTTTCTCTCATCCTTCATCTTTCATCCGCCTTTCATAGAGGCGCTTTTACAACATCATTATATATTACACGAGGAGGAAGGTATGCTAGTAACGACCACATTCAGGCACATGGAACAAAGTGACGCCCTCAAGTCCTATGCCGAGGAAAAACTTGAGCGACTGACAAAATATATCGACGAGCCGATCACCGCCCAGGTCTTTCTTACGGTTGAAAAAAAGATTCGCCATATCGTGGAGATCGTCATAAACGCAAAGGGCGTCAACACCAAGGCCTCCGAGGCGACCAACGACATGTACGCCGCCATCGATGCCGTGATCGACAAGATGGAGCGCCAGCTCAAACGCTACAAGGAAAAGATCAAAGCCCACAAACCCAACGGTGAGGAGCGCGGGCGCCAACTGACCAAGAAGGTGTACGAGGCCGAGAGCATTGAATCCAGCGGCGTTCCTGTTGTCATCAAGGCCAGGACGGAGACGGCCAAGCCGATGTCGGTGGAAGAAGCGGTCATGCAGATGGATCTGCTGCATAAGGATTTCATCGTTTTTACTGATTCCGCCAGTAGCGAGATCAACGTCCTCTATCGTCGCAAAGACGGCAACTACGGCCTGATCGAACCTCAGCGGGCGTAATTGCCGGCCTGGCGCGCTGGAGGCGTAATTGGACGGAATCAGCCTTTCCATACAGGAAATCCTGGACGACAGCGAGTACGGGCTGGGCCTGAAACTGCTTGCCGGCCAGCGAGGAATGGGTAACCGGATTTCCAGTCCACGTATCCAGAAACCGGGCCTTGCTCTGAGTGGTTACACCGAGCACCTGCATCCTGAGCGGATTCAGGTGCTCGGCAACACCGAAATATCCTATCTCAACCAGATCGACGACCACCTGGCCGTGGAAAGCATCAAGACGCTTTGCGTGTTTCCGATCTCTTGCTTTATCATCACCAAGGGGCTGCTTCCGCCGCAATACCTGCTGGATACGGCAGAGAACGGCGCCATACCGGTCCTCGGCACCCATCTCCAATCCTCGACCTTTATTTCACTGATCACCAAATTTCTAGAGGAACGCCTGCTCCCCACCACCCACCTGCACGGTGTGCTGGTGGACGTGCTGGGGGTCGGTATCCTGCTGACCGGCAAGAGCGGTATCGGTAAAAGCGAATGTGCCCTTGACCTGGTCATCCGTGGGCATCGGCTGGTGGCCGACGACATGGTATTTATCAAGAAAAAAGTTCCGGCGGCGCTCGTCGGCCAGGCCGAGGAGGCTATCCAGCACCTGATGGAGATCCGCGGTCTGGGCATCATCAACGTCAAAGACCTCTATGGTGTGTCGTCCATCCGGGAAAAGAAGATCATCGACATGGTTCTGGAACTGGTTGAATGGGACCCTATCCAGGAGTACGACCGCCTCGGCCTGGACGATCGCCGGGAAACCATCCTGGGGGTCGATATCCCCCATATCTGCATTCCGGTCAGACCGGGACGCAACCTGGGATCAATTATCGAGGTGGCAGCCCGCAACTTCCTGCTCAAGGGGATGGGGTATCATTCTGCGCGGGATTTTCAGGAGCGTCTCATGTCGCGGATTGAGGTGCGTCCCTTGGGTAATGAGGTAGAGTAGGCCATGCGGATCATTGTGATAACCGGTATGTCCGGTTCGGGAAAATCCACGGCGGTCAGGGCTTTGGAGGATGAGGGGTTCTATTGCATCGACAACCTGCCGGTTCGGCTCTTCAAGCGCTTTGTCGATCTGATCGGGAAATCGGGCGAGTCCTTCAAGGGGATCGTCCTGGTTGCCGATATCCGTGGCCGTGAATTCTTCAAAGGTTACGAGAGCGTCTTTCAGAAGATCAGAAATGCCGGCCACAGCGTCGAGATCTTTTTCTTCGATGCCCTCGATGAAACCCTTATCAGACGTTTTTCCGAAACCCGCCGGCGCCACCCGGCCGCTGAGCACTGTTCGGTCAGCGAGGGGATCCGCATCGAGCGTGAACAGCTTTCCGGGCTGCGTCAATTGGCCTCCGGGATCATTGATACCTCCGAGTTCAATGTCCATCAGCTCAAGGATTTCGTCCTGCGGATCGTCAGGGGCGAGGGGGGTGACAGCCCGTTTGTGGTGGAAGTCCAGTCCTTCGGTTTTCGCTATGGCATTCCGATGGAGTCGAGCATTGTCATGGACGTGCGTTTTCTTCCCAACCCGTTTTTCGTTCCGGAGATGAAGAATCTGTCGGGACTCGACCCGGAGGTGAGGAGCTATGTCATGAGACTGCCGGAAACGAAGACATTCATTGACCATTTTTTCCCGCTGGTAACTATGTTGATACCGGCGTATCAACGGGAGGGAAAGGCATACCTGACCATATCCATCGGATGCACGGGGGGGCGGCATCGTTCGGTTGCCGTTGCCGAAGCAACGGCGGAACATCTGCGCCGGATTTTTCCCATGGTGCGCGTCACTCACAGAGACATTGAAAAGGGACAACAATGACAGGACTGGTTCTTGTAACACATGCAGGCTTGGGAGGGGCGCTGCTGCATACGGCAGAGATGATCGTCGGCCGGATCGACGCCTGCGAAAAGGTCGAAGTCGCGGCTGATGAACGTTCCGAGCAGATCATGGCCAAGGTGGTTGCCGCCGTGGAAAAGGTGAGCGCCGATGGTGCCGTCATCATGACCGATCTGTTTGGCGGAACCCCTTCCAACATGGCAATGCCGTTTTTGAAAGACGGCGCCGTGGAAGTGCTGACCGGCGTCAACCTGCCCATGATTATCGAATTCTGTTCAAAGCGCGCCAGGATGGGGGTCCCCGAACTGGCTGCCGAACTTCAGCGTTGTGGCCGCGAAGGCATCATCATAGCAGGCGAATTTCTGAAAAAGTAATGGAACAGGATTCATCCTTGAAAAAGCATTTGCCACAGAGCCACAGAGACACTGAGATAGACATTTCAAGTTAGACAATATTTTGGTCTAATTTCTCTTCACCATTTCGGATTTGAGAATAATTGAAAAAACTCTGTGATTTTCTCTGTGTCTCTGCGTCTCTGTGGCAGAAGTGCCGTTTTTCGGTTCATACGTCAGATACGGAGCAGCGCTCCCACGAGGTTATGCCACGCCATGCTCCACAAGGAATTTACGATAGTCAACAAGCTCGGCCTGCATGCCCGGGCCTCGGCCCTGTTCGTCAAGACGGCCAGCCGGTTCACCGCCGATATCAAACTGGAAAAGGAAGGGATCGAGGTAAATGGCAAGAGCATCATGGGTATCATGATGCTGGCTGCTTCAAAGGGGTCAACGGTCCGTTTGAGCGTGAACGGCGACGACGAGGCCCTGGCCCTGCAAACCATGGGGGATCTGATCGTCAATGGTTTCGGCGAAGAGTGATATGCGCCTGTTTTCCGGTATCGCAGCGTCCCCCGGCATTGCAGTCGGACGGCTGCGGGTCGTTGACCGCCGAAGCCTGACGGTTGATGCCTATTCCGTTGAGCACGACAGCATAAGCAGTGAGATCGAACGGCTGCGGACCGCTATCGACCAAACCCGCTCCGAGCTTGAAGCGATCAGGACACGACTCGCTGAAGATACCGGCTCCGACCACCTCTTTTTCATAGAAACCCACCTGTTGATCATGTCCGATGACCGCCTGTTCAGCGAATCAGCGGCAATCATCGAAGGCTCGCTTATCAATGCCGAAGGAGCACTTCGACGCACCCTTCACAAATACCGGGAATTTTTTGCCGGCATTGAGGACGTGTACCTGCGGGAACGCATCAGTGACATAGAGGCGGTTATCGAAAGGATCCTGCTCACCCTGACCGGCCAGGTTCATGGGCCGATCTCAGCGGAGCAGGGCCAGACCATAGTTGTTGCCCAAGATCTTACGCCTGCCGATATCCTGCAAATGGACAAGGAAGGCATCATCGGCATGGTTACGGAGGCCGGCGGCCAAACGACCCACGCCGCAATTCTCGCCCGCGCATTCCGGCTGCCGGCTGTGGCGGGAATCGACGACATTGCCGATCCGGCGTACGACCAGGCCCCGGCCATTCT
>JBEKFJ010000148.1:0-7318 GCA_050013355.1 Oryzomonas sp. | reverse complement strand
GTGCGCTACCCTTCATGACATCCACCGAGTATTCGAAGTATGCCTCGCTGTGGATGTTTGAAATCCTGGCGCGGTGGAAGGTGGGGGTGATGCCTATGCGGCTTTCGACCCAGCGTTTGAGTACCGCCCCTTCTACGGAGTTGGAATCCATCATCCAGCCGCGCAGGTAGCGCAGGTAGCTGTTCTTGATGCTTTTGCGGGCAGTGTCGGTGGCCTGGTCCTGCCAATGGTGGAGTTGGAACTTGACCGACATGTAATCGTTGAAGATCACGGCTCGCTCTTCCTGGGAGGAAATGGCGTCCAGCTTCCCGAACAGAAAGCGGTTGGCCTCCTTGACGCCCTGAATCTCCAGCGGCTGGGGGTTGTCGTTGAAATGGCGCGAGGCGATAACCCACGGGGGCAGGTTGCAATAATTGAAGGAACCGTTTTCCACAGGTTATCACCTCATTGTGAAAGGGTGCGCAGTCGAACGAATGTCGTATACCGATTTCAAATCAAGGATAAAATCAAGGCGGCAAGGATTGAGGCGACGAAGGCGTACCGGTAGTACGTCGAGAAGTCGAAGACGAGCCAACAAAGATAGCGCCTTGTTTTGGAAGTGGTGTTACAGCATCTTTACCAGTTCCACCAGCGTGGCTTTAATCGGCCCTGATACCACGAATGGCTCTATCCCCAGTTTTTCCAGTTCTCCCTGGGGGTGTTCGCCCATCTGGGACGTCACCACCGCCCGGCATCCCTGCAAGGCATCAACAATCCCTTTCAGGGCATGGCCGCGCAACGGGTTATCCGGGTTAAAGCTGCAGTAGCGCTCCACCTTCTTCTCATCCACCAGCCTGGCTTCGTTTTGTTCAACGTCGTAAATCAGGAAACGCTCGGCATGTCCGAAGTGCTGGTTGATTTCCCTGCCATCCTTGGATGCAACCGCGATGAGCATAACACCTCCCTTGCCATGATCCGGCAGATTTTCAGCAGGTTGTTGAAAATCTATTGCGTGGCTGGTCTGCGGCGTTGCCGCTCACTCAAAAGCGGGGGCGGACCGAGGGGTACGCCTCGCTTCCTCGTTCGCTTGCGCTTTGCTGACCTGCCTCCTCATGACGATTTTCAACAACCTGTTAGATCTGCCGGATCGTGACCGACCTTCTTACAATGCGACCGGTTCAAAGGTGAAACATTTTTTCGAACAGGTCCGGCCGCACGCCTGGCAGCCAATACAGTTGCCGTCGTTCTCGATTTTCATGAACATCTTGGCCGAATCGTCCTCGTCCACCTCCTCGAACGCCAGGACGTCGTGGGCGCAGACCTTGAAGCAGCGGCCGCAACCGATACAGAGCTCTTCGTCGATGGACATGATGAATTGGGGGGTCCACTCTTGTTTGTTTTTTGTAAGCGCAGTGATGTAAGCCATGATTCTTTCCTCCGTTATGGTTGTGTGGTGTGGTTTGAAATCGGTATTAATCCTCTAAAAACGATGTGGCCTGTTCCTTATGCATTGCCTTTCTGAGCCATGGCGGCGGGTTGCTGCGCAGCACTTCCTGAAGCCGTTCGACGGTCTCCTTCAGGCTTACCTCCGAGCCGGTCTTCATCGGGTGGATCTTTTGGGCGATCAGCTTGGCCGCCGCAGGGCCTCCGATCTGCATGGTATAGACGATGGCGCAGTCGGCGATGGCCGTGGCCCTGGCCATAATGCGGTCTTCTTCGTCTTCGGCCGTTGTGATGGCGCTGATGGTCGTGAGGAACGCCGCTTCGTCCGGGCCGACCTCCCAGATGTGGAAACTCTGACACTGCCCGAAGTGCTGATCGATCATCTCGCCGGTTGAGGAGGTAAATGCTATTTTCATGGTTGGCTCCTTTTGCTGCCACAGTGTTCTCTGACTGATCTGTAGCGAAAAAACTTATCAGTTGTGCGCCAACTTCTGCGCTTCCTTGGCATTGGCCTGGAACAGGTTGGCCACCTCGAAGACCAAGTTCATCGTCCCCCGGTAGCCGACCCAAACCTTCTGGTGGGCGCCCAGGCGGTCAAAGACCGGCAGTCCTGCCCGCAGGTGAGCTCCGATCTTGAGCTTGCCGGCTGCCTGGCGGCCGTTGGAGTTGGCCACCAGCAGATCGGCACCCTGGGCTGCCTCTTCCAGGTCTTCCAGGTCGCCGACAAAGACGTTTTCGCTCGGCAGGCCGTCCAGGCCCCGCGTGCGGGTGGCGCTGAGAGCCGCCTGGATCTCGCATCCCATGCCGTGCAGGAAGGTTGCCAGCCCCTTGAGGTTGTCCGACTCCAGGGCAAGGGCCACCTTCTTGGTGCCGAACTGGTAGTGGCTGTCTAGCATGGCGTCCATCAGGCGGCTCCGCCAGCGGCGTTGTTTTTCCGGCACGGGGAGCCCGGCGATGATGCTGAGCGTCTCCATGAAGCGGTCGGTCTCGGCCAGGCCGGTCAGGGAGCTGAACCCGTAGGCCGGGATGCCGAATCTCTCATGCAATTTCATTCCGGCCTTGGCTAGGGAGTCGCCGATGTACAGCGTTGCCACGCTCCGTCCCGCCCTGCGGATATCATCTACCCTGATACCGCAGGTGGAGAGCGGCGAAACCACGTCGTCAACGTGTCCGTCCATGGCATTGGCGATGTCGGGGATGGTCAGCACAGTCAGGCCGAAGGATTCGACCAACTCCTTGATCTCTTCCACGTCTGCCGGGGTGAGGTGTGCGCCCGGCAGCAGGTTGACCTGTCTCTCGACGGCCGGGCCCCCTTCCGGCAGGGTGGCGACGATCGCTTCAACGGTGGCGGCGTATCCTTCCTGCAGGGAGCCGCAGTAATCAGGGGTGGATGCCCACACAATCGGCACGCCGGCATACTCGGGGTTTTCCTGGCGGAAGTGGACAATGGCGCTCGCTACGTCGTCGCCCATGGTTTCGGTCAAACCGGAGGTCATGATGCCGACCACCTCGGGCTTGAATTTGTCGATCACCCGCTTGATCCCCTTCTTGAGGTTCTCCCAGCCGCCGAAGATGGCAGTATCCTCGCTCATGGCGGTGCAGTTGAGGGCGATGGATTCCTTGTAATGCCGCGACAGTTGCAGGCGGATGAAGGTGGAGCATCCCTGGGCGCCGTGCAGCAGTCCCAGCATGTTGTCGATCCCCAGGTAGGCCATGGTTGCGCCCAAGGCCGGCGAGTTCTTCTGCGGGTTGACCGTGGCGCACTTGGTGGGCACCTTGACCCGCGAGGCCGAGAGGTCCTCGGCCAGGAACGCAGCTGCGTGACCCGCAGCCGCAGCGACATCGGCGGCAAGCTGGCCGTCGCTTTTTTCCCACGGCGCAGGGGCGTTTATCACCGGCCAGATCGGGTTGTTGACCGTCAGGTCGAGCTGGCGGGCAAAGGTCACCATCCCCTCGTAACCGGCGTAGGGATGGGAACGGCCATGGTTGATGTCCAGGAACGGGGTCTTGGTCTTGAGCGCCAGGAACTTGGTCTTGCCGCCCGCCACGATCAGGTCCGGCATCTTCTCGGCCATGACCGCCAGCAGGCCGGCGGTGGAGGTGTCCTCGATGATCTTGGCGTCCTTGTGCATCAGCCCCTTCATGCGGTAGAAGTCTTCCAGGGTCGAGTTCTGGGTGCCGGCCGCCAGTATCTCCACCCCCAACTCCCGCAGGGAGTTGACCATGGACCAGGTCTTGACGCCGCCGGTGAACAGCACGGCCCGTTTACCCTCCAGCCGGGCGCGATAGGGGGCAATGCGCAGGCGGCACGACTCCTCCTCCTCGGCCAGGAGTTGCTCCACCCGGTCCTGCATGATCCGTTTTTCCAGGCCGTTGACGGCATTGTCCAGTTCGCGGGCAATGTCCCTGAGCGCCTTGGCTGTATCGGTCATGCCGTAAAAAGACTCTTCCAGGTAGGGCATGCCGTAGGTTTTTTGCATCTTCTTGGCCAGGTTGGTCAGCGACTTGGAGCAGATGATGATGTTCAGCTTGGCCCGGTGGGCGTAGCGCAATTCCGCGAATTTGGCGTCCCCGCTGAAACAGGAAAGGACCTGGATTCCCAGACGGTCGAAGAGCGGCAGCATGCCCCACAGGTCGCCGGCGATGTTGTACTCGCCGATCAGGTTTATGGGGTAATCGCCCAGCACCGGTGGCTCGGCCGTGCCGATCACGTGCTTGAACAGGATTTCGCCGGCCAGGCGGTTGCCGATGTTCTTGTCGCCGATAAAGCCGGGGGTGTTGACCGGGATGATCGGGATGGAGATCTTTTCCGAGGCGGCTTTGCAGACCGCCTCCACGTCGTCGCCGGTCATGGCGGTCACGCAGGTGGCATAGACGAAGATGGCGCTGGCATGTCCCCGGTAACGCTCAGCCAGATCGAGGATGGCCTTGTAAAGCTTCTTTTCGCCGCCGAAGATGACGTCGTTCTCCAGCATTTCGGTTGTGAAGCCGCGCCGATAGAGCTGCGATCCCGAGGAGCGTGCGCCGCGGTTATCCCAGGAGTTGCCGGCGCAGGCGATGGGGCCGTGTACCAGATGGATCACGTCGGTGATCGGCATCAATACGACGCGGGCGCCGTCGTAGGCGCAGGAGCGCTCGGTGCCTTCGCCGGGTTCGGATTTCTTGCAAAACTTCGGTGCGCCCTTGTCGTGGGTTTCGCAGTCGGTTGTATCGTACCAGTCGGGTTTTGCCATGATGTTCCTTACCTTCCTATGGGAGAGCCTGAGGGCACCCCAATGAAAAAAAGGCGCTCCATCCCAAGGAATGGTTGGCGCCTTTGCCAAGGATCTTTCCAGTATCAGCTACAGATGCCGGTTTAGTCAGGTATGCAGGAACTTTGCATGCTATGTGCCAAACTAATTGATATAATAATTTAAGATGGTTATGCTCTTGAGGTCGTATGGTGTCGGCTTCGACGAGACGATGGTGCTGTTTTTTTGTGCATGCCTGTGCTGTCCAGGGGGCATGTGCGGATATGCCCATGACTAAGTTATAGGCAAGTTAAAAGGGATGGAATCAAAACGATTCCATCCCTTTATTTTCGCGCATCTAAATGATTGAAGCTTACCCTTTTGAGGCCCGCTTCCGTTTGGTCGGGTCCAGTTCCTTCTTGCGCAGGCGGATCGAATGGGGGGTGACCTCCACCAGTTCGTCGTCGTCGATGAATTCCAGGGCCTGTTCCAGGGTCAGGAGGCGCGGCGGTATCAGTTTTATGGCGTCGTCCGTGCCCGAGGCGCGCACGTTGGTCAGCTTCTTCCCTTTGCAGGGGTTGACGTCCAGGTCGTTGTCCTTGGCGTGCTGGCCGATGATCATGCCGCCGTAGACCTCGACCCCGGCCCCGATGAAGAGTGTGCCGCGTGGCTGGAGGGCGTCCAGGGAATAGGCGGTGGTCTCGCCGTGCTCCATGGCCATCAGCACGCCGTTCTTGCGGCCCGGAATGTCACCCTTGTAGGGTGCGTACTCGTGGAAGGTGTGGGTCATTACCGCCGTGCCGCGGGTATCGGTCAGTACCTCGCCCCGCAGGCCGATCAGGCCGCGGGCCGGGATGACGAACTCCAGGCGCACCATGTCGCCCATGGGGCTCATGGCTACCATTTCCCCCTTGCGCGGCCCCATCTTCTCGATGATAGTGCCCTGGAACTCGGAGGCCACGTCCACCACCAGATATTCCATCGGCTCCATCTTCTGGCCATCCTTCACGCGAATGATGACCTCCGGCTTTGATACGGCCAGTTCAAAGCCTTCGCGGCGCATGTTCTCAATCAAGATCGACAGGTGCAGTTCGCCGCGGCCCGAAACCTTCAGGGTGTCCGGGGAGTCGGTATCTTCCACCCGCAACGATACATTGGTACGCAATTCCTTGGTCAGGCGCTCCCGAATATTGCGCGAGGTGACCCATTTTCCTTCCCTGCCGGCAAATGGTGACGCATTGACCATGAAGTTCATGGACAGTGTCGGCTCGTCGATGGAGACGTAGGGTACGGCAATGGGGGTCTCGGCCGAGGCCAGGGTTTCGCCGATACTGATCTCGTCGAAACCGGCCACGGTCACGATATCGCCGGTTCCCGCCTCGCTGATCTCCACCTGTTTCAGCCCTTCGTATCCCAGCAGCTTGGAGATACGTCCCCGCTGGATCGTGCCGTCCTGCTTGATCATGACTACGGTCTCGCCGGAGGCGACTACGCCGTTGAAGATACGGCCCGTGGCCATGCGGCCGATGTAGTCGTTATAGTCGATGTTGGCCACCAGCATCTGGAAGGGGGCCTTGGCGTCTCCCTGGGGGGGGCGGACATTGCTCTCGATCACGGCAAAGAGCGGTTCCATGCTGCTGGATTCGACACTGACGTCCATCTTGGCATAACCCAGCTTGGCGCTGGTGTAGACCACCGGGAAATCCAGTTGATCGTCGCTGGCGTTCAATTCGCAGAACAGGTCGAATACCATGTCCAGCACCTCAGCCGGCCGGCTGCCGGGGCGGTCGATCTTGTTGATGACCACGATCGGTTTCAGCCCCAGGTCAAGGGATTTTTTGAGTACGAAGCGGGTCTGGGGCATGGGGCCGTCCAGGGCGTCAACCAGGAGGAGCACCGAATCGACCATCTTCAGGACGCGTTCCACCTCGCCGCCGAAGTCGGCGTGGCCAGGGGTGTCCACGATATTGATCTTGTAGCGGCCGTGGTGGATGGAGAGGTTTTTGGCCAGAATGGTTATGCCGCGTTCCTTCTCCAGATCATTGGAGTCCATGACGCGTTCGGTGATGGCCTCGTTTTCACGGAAGACGCCGGAATGGCGCAGCAAGGCGTCAACCAGCGTTGTCTTGCCATGGTCGACGTGCGCGATGATGGCGATATTTCTGATACGTTCCTGCATGGAAAAACTCCTAACTACTCAAAATAAAAGGACGGGCACGCGCCCGTCCAGATTAGTTCTACTATGTCAGCTTTTCAGGCGGCTGGCAAGTAAATATCGTGTAACAATTTCTGAATCCGTAACGCCTGAACGTCGGAGCGAGCGACTGGCCTGCGTCCAACGCCGCCCATGCAGCATCATGCCGGCTTTGCCGTGCGTCCTCCGTTACGGTGGAGACACTGCCGGCAATGCCGGGACACTAGTGGTCATGATACCCCATCACGACCAAGAGACAGCTTCCGTCGGCAATGACGTTGATGTTGCGCTGCCGGCAGAGGGCCACAGCCTCGGGATGTTCCGCTCCCGGCTGCATCCAGATGTTTTCGATGCCCTTATCGAGCGCCAGCGGCACAAGCTGTGCGGTTACCGCTGGGGGGGTGATCATGGAGATGCTCTTGACCTCCGCCGGGAGGTCGTTAATAGCGGAAACGCAGGCAATCCCCTCGAT
>JBEKFJ010000147.1:0-10541 GCA_050013355.1 Oryzomonas sp. | reverse complement strand
CATGGAGACGCAGAGGAAATTAAGGGTCACCTCCCCCAGCGGACCCTCTGGGGCCTAAAGGGGAGGGTTGTCTACGTGGCAGATTTTAAGCCCTTATTCCAGATTATCCTCAATACGAATGAAGCCGGTCTTCTGACTGATGACGTCGAAACGGTCGATCTCCGCCAGGGCGGCCTGCACTGCCCCTTCACGGGCCTCGTGGGTCATGATCACGATCGGCACCGGCGCCGCGTCGTCGGCCTGGTGCGAGGTCTGGACCATGGATTCTATGCTGATGCCGTGATTGCCGAGGGAGCCGGCTATGGCGGCCAGCACGCCCGGTTTGTCCAGGGCGCTGAAACGGAGCATGTACTTGCTGATGATCTCGGACATGGGCTTGAGCGGCAGCGTGACCACCTGGTCGTCCATGAAACCGAGCGGCGCAATGCGGCGTCCGGCGCCGGCCATCAAGCTGCGGGAGAGTCCGATCAGGTCTCCGACAATGGCGCTGGCGGTGGGGTTCTGGCCGGCGCCCCGGCCGTAGAACATCACCGGCCCGATGAAATCACCGCTCAGGCGGATGGCGTTGAACACGCCGTTCACATCGGCCAGCGGGTTGTGCAGCGGGATCATGGTGGGGTGGACCCGGGCCTCAACCTGGCCGTCGGTCAGCTTGCCGATGGCCAGAAGCTTGATGCGGTAGCCGAACTCGCTGGCGAACTTGACGTCCATGCCGCTGATGCAGGAGATCCCCTCGGTGTAGATGCTATTGAAATCGATACGTGTGCCGAAGCAGAGGGAGACCAGGATCGCCAGCTTGTGGGCCGTGTCCACACCCTCGATGTCGAAGGTCGGGTCGGGCTCGGCGTAGCCCAGTTCCTGGGCCGCCTTGAGCACGTCGGCGAAATCCGCCCCCTCCTGGGTCATGCGGGTCAGGATGTAGTTGCAGGTGCCGTTCATGATACCGAACACGGAGCCGATGCGGTTGGCGGCCAGGTTCCCCTTGATGGAGGTCAGCACCGGGATGCCGCCCCCCACCGATGCTTCGAACTGCACCTCGACCCCCCTGCGGGCCGCGGCGGCGAAGATCTCGTCGCCGTGCAGGGCCAGGAGCGCCTTGTTGGCGGTGACGATGTGCTTCCCCTTTTCGATGGCCCTGAGAACAAAGCTCTTGGCCGGCTCGTAACCCCCAACCAGTTCGATCACCACCGAGATCTCCGGGTCGTCGAAGATGGCGTTGACGTCGGTGGTCAGGCAGGCTGGATCGACCGAGACGCCGCGGTCGCTGGTGATGTCCAGGTCCGCGATCCGCTTCAGCACGATGCCTGCCCCGACCTTGCAGCGGATAACGTCCGCGTTCTGCTGGAGCAGCTTGACCACCCCGGCCCCGATATTGCCGTATCCTATCAGACCAACCTTGATATCGTTCATTGAACTAACCTCGTATTAAATCAATTCTGCCACAGAGACACAGAGACAGAGAGGAAACCAAAAGCATTTATTACATGGATGAATAGAATGAAAAGGATAAAATCAAGTTCCCTCCCCCAGCGGGGGAGGAACTTATTTTGTCCACGTCTTTGACGTTCTCCGCGTCTCTGTGGCTCTGTGGCAGATCGTCTATGTTATTGCTCTTCCGACGGTTCTTCGGTCTTGGAGCACGCCTCGATCTCGTCCAGGATGCCGTTCACGAAGGACGGAGAATCCTTGTCGCCGAAACGGCGGGCGATCTCGATGGCTTCGTTGATGGTGACCTTCTTGGGGATGTCGTTCCTGAACATCAACTCGAAGGAGGCCAGGCGCATGACGTTCAGGTCCACCCGCGGCATGCGGGCCAGGGCCCAGTTCCTGGAGCGGGCCTTGATGGCCGTGTCGATGGCCTCGCGGTGCTCTTGCACCCCCACCACCAGCCCCTCGGCAAACTCCCTGATCGTGGCCGGGATGTCGCTCTGCTCCTCGCGGAAGGTTTGCAGGGTTTCGCGCAGCCCGGTTGCCGGGTTGGCGTCCAGGGCATAGAGTATCTGCAGCGCCAGTTCGCGCGCTTCCCGTCGAAGGCCCATTATTTCAGGGCTTTCAGCAGATTTGCGGTCTCAATGGCTCCCGCGGCCGCTTCGAACCCCTTGTTGCCGGCCTTGGTGCCGGCCCGCTCGACGGCTTGCTCAATGGTGTCGGTGGTCAGGACGCCGAAGATGACCGGCACGCCGCTCTCCATGGAGACCATGGCCACGCCCTTGGATACCTCTGCCGAGACGAAATCGAAATGGGGGGTGGAGCCGCGGATCACCGCGCCCAGGCAGATGATGGCGTCGTACTTCCCGGACTGGGCCAGCTTCATGGCAGCCAGTGGGATCTCGAAGGCGCCCGGCACGCGGGCCACGTGGATGTCCTGGTCAACGGCGCCGTGGCGGACCAGCGAATCCAGGGCTCCTTCCAGCAGGCGTTCGGAGATGAAGCTGTTGAAGCGGGCGACAATGATACCGAACTTCAGGCCTTTGGCGTCGAGGTTGCCTTCAAAGAATTGCGGCATGGCGATCTCCTTTTGCAAGCTGTTGAAAATTTCCCATAGTGATGTTCAACAACCGAGGTTTATGGCGTAAAGAAGCCGAAATATTATCATAGTTTCCGTCCGGAAAGGGTTCTTTTCTGCCCATGCGGCGTCAATCTTCGAGCTTGCTTGTGCGGCGTACCGATGTACGCCTCCGCGCAATCCCTTGATTTCCTTGCCTGGACAAAAAAACCCTCCTTTCCGAATCGGAAACCAATAGTTTCTCATCCGGAGTTTCCGGATGGAAACTATCATAGTTTTTTGTCGCAAGGGAGAAAAAAGTGTACTCAGGGCCGTTGCTGAGGGCCATGGAAGGCGATGGCCCCGTTGTAGTCGGCCACCAGGAACCGGGGCCTCAGGTTTGGTGCATGCCGTTGGGCGGCGGCCATGGCTTGGTCGCAGACCAGTTCCAGCAAGCCGGGGTCGAAGTTGGAGGCGATGACGATCTCCCGGGCGGTGTTGGCTGGGGCGATGGTCGCGGTGACGGCTGCGGGAAGCCCTGCCTCCACGGCCCAGCCGAGCAGGCGGGACAGGTCCAGCTCCGAGGCGGCGGCATGGGTGTTCTCGTGGCCGCAGGCGATCTTGAGCAGCTTGGCGAACTGGCAGGCGACGAGCGGTTGGACAAAGCCCCGCTGGGCGCAGGAGCGCAGGGCATGGGCCACGTGGTCCCCCATCATGGCCGCCATCTCACTGGTGCGGCCGGTGGACAGGACCACGTTCCCGCAGCCGCAGGCGCGGGCCACGTCCAGAGCAGTGTCGATGGTGTCGGTCCAGGCCTTGGTCGACAGGGGGCGGACGATGCCGGTGGTGCCGAGGATCGAAAGGCCGCCAAGGATGCCGAGACGGGCGTTGAGAGTTCTCTGCGCCCGCAGTTCGCCGTCCGGGATGCTGATGGTGACGTGGATCGTGAATGGCGAATGGCGAATGGTGAATGGTGAATCGCTTAGGGCATCGCGGACCGCCTGCTCTATCATCCGGCGCGGCACCGGGTTGATGGCCCAGTCTCCCGGCGCTACGGCCAGGCCCGGCTTGGTGGCCTTACCGATGCCGACGCCCCCTTCGATGATGATGGTGCTCCCCCCCGTGAAGGAGTAGGGGAGGGTGGGAATTCGTTCAACCCTGGCATGCAGTTCGGCCCCATTGGTCACGTCCGGGTCGTCGCCCGCGTCCTTCACCACGAAGCAGGAGGCTTCGTCGGCGGTGAAGCGCTGCCCGTGCAGCGGGAACGTGGCGGAGAACCCGGCGGGCAGGTCAATGGCGACCTCGGTGACCTCTTCCTGGCGGGAGAGCATCAGGGCCGCGCCCTTTGCCGCCGCAGCGGCGCAGGCGCCGGTGGTATAGCCGTGTCGCAGGGGCTTTTTCATCTATGATTCGGCTGCAATGATCGCCAGGGCGTTCACCACCGCCGCCGCCACGTTGGAGCCCCCCTTGCGCCCCATGTTGGTGATGAAGGGGATGGAGCCGTCCGTGGCCGCCAGGGCGTTCTTGCTCTCCTCGGCGCCCACGAAGCCGACCGGCAGCCCGATGATCAGGGCCGGCCGTGCCGAGCCCTCCCGGACGAGCCGCAGCAGCTCGAACAGGGCCGTGGGGGCGTTGCCGATGACGAAGATGCGGTTGTCCGGGGAGGCCACCGCCTTGCGCATGGCGGCGATGGAGCGGGTGACGCCTTCGCGCCGGGCCGCCTCGGCCACGTCCGGGTCTGCCACGTGGCAGGCGACCGTGCAGCCGAAGGGGGCCAGGCGGGCCTTGCCGATGCCGGACAGGGCCATGTTCGTGTCGGTGACGATAGCGCAGCCGCTTTTGATGGCCGCCACCGCCTTTTCCACGGCCCCGTCGGAGAACACCATGGAGCCGGCATACTCGAAATCGGCGCTGGTGTGGATGCTGCGGCGCACCACCTGCCACTCGGACTCGGGCCAGCCGTGGTCGCCGGCCTCCTGGTCGATGATGCGGAACGATTCCGCCTCGATCTCCTCCGGTTTCATGGTCAGGGAGTCCATCAGCGCCACCCCAACAGGTCCAGCGCCTCGTTGACCCGCTCGCTCTCCACCTCGGCCAGTTTGCGGTGCACGCCCAGGTGGGCTCCCATCTCCATGACCAGGCCGGGGTGGCGTTTCTGGGCCTCCTCGATCTCCTCGGGCAGGTCGTGCAGCACATGAGCGCCCATGAACAGGAAATAGGGCATCAGCAGGATGCGCCCGGCGCCCTGGGCCACGCAGGCGTCGATGCCGTGCTGGATGTTCGGTTCGTGCATCTCGCGGAACGCGACCTCGACGATCTCGAAGCCGGTTATCTCCTGCACCATCTTTGCCACCTCGCGGGCGGCGTCGTTTGCCTGGGGGATGCGGCTGCCGTGGGCCATCAGCAGAATTGCCGTTTTCATTGTACCTCGCTTTTGATGTGAGTGGTGATGCGGGTGGTATTATGCAAAGAAATGTCAGGACAACGTCTTCCGGTCCCGGTCATAGGGGCTGACGACGTTCGTACACTCCTTGCAGCGATAATAGTATCGATCTTTTCCCAAGACAGAGTACAGGCCGAAGGCAAACAGCAGCAGCCAGTCCATTACGCCGACAACCCAGCCAAAGTACCAGCCGGTTGCCAAGCCGACCAAAAAACCGGCAATGATCCAGCGCACACCATTGTTTCTCCGGTCGGAGAGAGGGATGTTTTCGCCACAAAAACCGCATGGAGCGAATGGGGGAAAATCCGTCGTCACGCCTGTTCTCTCTGGTTGATTGTGACGCCGGCTCCCGTGGCATCCAGATCCTTCAGTGTTTCCCACGGCCCGCTCAGCGGTTCATCCACCACGGCCTCGCCCAGGCACTGCATCAGCATGGCAATGAGCCGTGCGGATGGTGCCACGTCGCCGCCGGGGGCGTCTTTCCCGTGCACCCGCGGCGGATGCAGCTCAGGGGTGAGCCCCTTGATCGGCAGGCCGGGGTTCATCACCTTTTTGAAGCGCTGGGCGCGTCCCTCGTTGTTGATAAAGATGCCCTCCTGCTCAACCCAGGTAGTGGTTGGCAGGACCACCCCGGCCCGTGCCACCAGCCCGGTGGGCAGCCAGTCCGCGGCGCCGAGCACGGCGATCCCTTCCGGGAGTTCGTGGTGGAGGTCGGCCTCAAAGGAAATGATCCCCTTGATCCGGCCGTCGGCCAGGGCCGTTGACAGGGCCACTCCACGGTGCTGCCGGGCCAGTTCGGTGCAGCCGAAGGCATTGGGGCCGTCAAGGATGAAGGCCAGCTTGGCGGCGCCGGGAGCCAGTGTCTGCACTGCCTCCAGTCCAGTACGGCTGGCACCGCAGACGATGACCGGACGCTTGGCCTCTGCCAGCGGCACGTCGGCCAGGGAGGCGACGTGTACGAATGCGAAGGGGAGAGGTCCCCTCACCCGGCCTTCGGCCACCCTCTCCTTTAGGCCCCAGTGGGTCCGCTGGGCGAGGGTAAGATTTGTGCCTTCTCCCTCGGGGAGAAGGGCAGGATGAGGGGTTATGACGTACACCCGCGCCCCGTTACGCCAGGCCTGGCGTACGGCCAGGGCCATCATGGGCGCCTCTTCCAGCAGGTCGCACCCCACAAGGGCGATCAGGTCGGCGTTGCGCACATCCTCCTGGGAGGCGCTGTTTTCCGCTGTCAGGAGCGAAACAGCCTTGCCGGTCAGTTCGGCTTGGTCCGTGTCGTTGAACAGGCAGAGGGTGCCGGCACCGAGCATCTCCCGCAAGCGGGCCGCCATGATGTTCCCCGTAAGGTCCATGCGGGGAGAACCCACGATGGCAAGGCTGTCGGGGCCGTGCAGTTCCAGGAACTCGCCCAGGAGTGTCGCAAGGGCGTCCAGGGCCTCGTCCAGGCTGACCGGCTTCCCGTCCACAAGGGCCTGTCGCGGACGTTCCGGGGCATTGACTCCGGCGTTGGAGAAGCGTCCCCGGTCGCAGATGAACCAGCCGTTGACGTGATCGTTCCTGCGGGCCGTGGTCTTGAGCAGTTCGCGGTAGCGGGCCATGGGGACGGTGTTGCACCCCAGGGAGCAGTGGGGGCAGACCGAGGGGGCCATGTCGTAGTCCCAGTAGCGGGCGCGGAAGCGGGCGGTCTTGTCGGTGAAGACCCCGGTGGGACAGATGTCCACCAGGTTGCCGGAGAAAGGGGATTCCAGAGGCCCGTCGTCCTGGCGGCCGAAGTAGACCAGGGCGGCCCGCCCCATGGCGCCGAAGTCGGTGCCGCCGGCGTACTCCTGGTAGAAGCGGGCGCAGCGGTAGCACTGGATGCAGCGGTTCATCTCGTGTTCGATGTACTCGCCCAGGTACTGGTTGTTGTAGGTGCGTTTTTTGCCGTCGTAGCGCCGGATGCCGTGGCCCCCTGCGATGGTGAAGTCCTGCAACTGGCACTCGCCCCCTTCGTCGCAGACCGGGCAGTCGTGGGGGTGGTTGATCATCAGCCACTCGATGACGCTCTTGCGCATGGCCATCGCCTCGTCGTCGGTGGTGGAGACCACCATGCCGTCCTGGGCGGGCAGCATGCAGGACATCTGCACCCCCTTGACCGGACCGTCCAGCATCTTCACGGCGCAGACCCGGCAGGCGCCGGCCTTGCCCAGGGCTGGATGCCAGCAGAAATGGGGGATGGGGATATCCACCGATTGGGCCGCTTCGAGCACAGTGGTCCCGTCGGGGACTTCAACCGGTATGTCGTCGATGATTAGTTTGATCATTTTGTTTTGCCACGGAGCCACAGAGGCTCGGAGAAAGTCAAAAGCAGGTTAAAATCAGAGTAAAGGCCACTTCAAAAGAAACATTTTGTTTTGCCACAGAGCCACAGAGGCTCTAAGAAAGTCAGAACCAAGTGAATTCAGGGTAAAGGCAGTTTCAAGAGCTAATCAAGCTTCAAATTATAACTCGGGTTACTTTTACTCAGAATTTCACTTGTTTTTTGCTTTTCTCCGAGTCTCTGTGGCTCTGTGGCAAAAATTAATGTTTCACCAAAGGGCACTTACCCCCCGTTATATGCTCCCTCACCTCGTCCTCGAACAACCGAAGCAGCCCTTCCACCGGTCCCATGGCGCCGGGGGCCAGGGCACAGAAGGCGTAGTTAAGCTTGACTACGTGCTCTCTCAGGATGTCCATGTCGGCTGCCTCGCCGTGGCCGGCTTCGATCCTCTCCAGGATGTGCTGCACAAAGGGGAGCCCTTCGCGGCAGGGGGTGCACCAGCCGCAGGATTCACGGGCAAAGAAGCGGACCAGGTTGAGGGTGGCGGCCACCATGCAGGTGTTCTGGTCGAAGACCACGACCCCGCCGGTGCCCAGGCGCGAGCCGGCCTTGGCCACCGGGTCGAAGTCCATGGCCACTGCCCAGTGGTCCCTTGTCATATAGGGGGTGGAGGCGCCGCCGGGGATGCAGGCTTTGAACGTGCTGCCGGGCCGCATGCCGCCGCAGTGGGTGTCGATGATCTCGCCCAGGGGGGTGCCGATGGGCAGTTCCAGGCAGATGGGGTCGCGCACGTGGCCGCTGACGCAGAAGAGCTTGGTGCCGGCCCCTTCCGGGGTGGCCGCGAGATTGTTGAACCAGGCCGGGCCGCGGGCGACGATGGCCGGTATGTTGGCCAGGGTCTCCACGTTGTTGACCACCGTGGGCTGTCCCCACAACCCCTTGACGGCCGGAAAGGGGGGCTTGACGCGTGGATTGGCCCGGATCCCCTCCAGGGCGTTCATCAGGGCGGTCTCCTCGCCGCAGATGTAGCGGCCTGCCGACAGATGCACATCCAGCTCCAGGCTGAAGCCGCTGCCGCAGATGGCGCTGCCTAGGAAGCCCGCCTTGTGGGCCTCGGCGATGGCGTTGCGCAGGTTAAGGGCGGCCTGCTCGTAGCCCCGACGAATGAAGATGAAGGCGCGCTCCACCCCCAGAGCGTAGCTGGTCAGCGCCATCCCCTCCACCAGCAGGTGCGGGTTGTGCTCCAGCAGCACCCGGTCCTTGTATGTGCCCGGCTCCATCTCGTCGCTGTTGCAGATCAGGTAGCGCGGCCCCGGCAGATTGCGGGGGACGAATGACCACTTCCTGCCGGTGGGAAAGCCTGCCCCGCCCCGTCCCCGCAGGCCGGAGTCGATCACTGCCTGCTGCACGTCGGTGGGCGACATGCCGGCCAACGCCTTTTGCAGGGCCTGGAAACCGCCGTCGGCCAGGTATTCGTCAAAGGTCACGGCCCGGTCGGGCCGGTTATGTCTGAAGAGGATAGTGTCCATTGGGGTAGTGCCGATAGTCTCCATTGGTTTAACGCCATGAAACCGATTAATCAGGAGGTCTGTCGTGTTCATTGATCCTCCCGGTGGTCGGCGATGATGGCTTCGGCCTGTTCCTGGGAGACCGGGCCGAAGAGCCGGTCGCCGATCATCAGGGCCGGGCCGTTGCCGCAGTTGCCCAGGCAGCAGCAGGGGAGCAGGGTAACGGCGTTGTCGGCGGTAGTTGTGCCGGCCGCGATCCCCAGGTGCCGCTCCAGGTGGAAAAGGAGCGTTTCGCCCCCCATGGCCCAGCAGGAGATTGAG
The DNA here is from genome assembly GCA_050013355.1 of Oryzomonas sp. Classification (GTDB taxonomy): domain Bacteria; phylum Desulfobacterota; class Desulfuromonadia; order Geobacterales; family Pseudopelobacteraceae; genus Oryzomonas. Next base: position 1,488 of record JBEKFJ010000147.1, on the reverse strand, counting down.
TCGCAGACGTGCACCACCACCCGTCCCACCGGCCTGCGGTAGATCATCTCGTAGAAGGTGGCCAACTCCTCCACCTGGAGGGTAGACAGCCCCAACAGGTCTGCGGCCTCTGCCACGGCCTCGTCGGTCAGCCAGCCGTAGTGGCGCTGCAATCCCTTCATCACGTCCACCGCAGCTTCACGGGGGGTGATGGCCTGGGCCACGCGCTGTTCCAGTTCATGTTTGAGTGCAGTCGGGATCATGGTAACAGGTTATCCTAGCAAAAGCATTTGCCACAGAGTCACAGAGACACTGAGGTAACAAGATCAAAAAGGTTCCAGTGTTGGAGAGCTTATTGGTGATTCCCCGTTTTGATGAATGGTTTTAGTTGAAACAATTCCGTGATTTTCTCTGAGTCTTCGTGGCTCTGTGGCCTAACTGCCGTTTTAAGGATTATAATTGGTTTATAGGCCGTGGCAAGGGGAAATCACGGCAAAAAGTGTGCGAAGACCCGGTTGGAGAGGAGCATGCCGCGCCGGGTGAGGCGGACCCTGTCGCCGGCCGTTTCCAGCAGCCCCAGGGTGGTCAGCTTCGACACCTCTCCCCCGAAGGTCTCTTTCAGGCCGACCCCGAATTCCTGTTGGAACTCGTTGCACCCGATGCCGTCCGCCATGCGCAGCCCCAGGAACATGAACTCGGCCATGGCGTCCCGCAGGGTGAGGGTCTGTTCGCCCTGATGAGGAAGATGTCCCTGTGCGATTGCCCGCGCATAGTCGTCAAGGTCGGCCGGGTTGCCGAAACGGACGCCGTACCCCTTGCGCAGGAAGGAGTGGGCCCCGGCACCCAGCCCCAGGTAGCCGTCCCTGCGCCAGTAGCCGCTGTTGTGGTCCGAGCGGCGGCCGGGGAGGGCGTAGTTGGCGATCTCGTAATGTTCATAGCCTGCGGTTGTCAAGAGTTCGTCCGCCTCCTCGAACATGGTTGCCGACAGATCCTCGTCGGGCAGAAGCGGGCTGTCGTCGCCGTAGCGTCCGGCAAAGGGGGTGCCCTCCTCCACGGTCAACCCGTAAACGGAAATATGTTCCGGCGCCAGGGCAAGGGCCTGTTCCAGCTCATGGCGCCACAGGGCAAGGGTTTGGCCCGGCAGGGCATGGATCAGGTCGATGCCGATGTTGGCAAAACCGGCTGCCCGTGCGTCCTGACAGGCTTGCCTGGCCTCTGCTCCGTTGTGGATGCGCCCCAGTGTCGCCAGCATGGGGTCTGCGAAGGACTTCACACCCAGGGAAAGGCGGTTGACGCCGGCGGCGCGGAAGGCCGCCAGCCGCTCTTGGTCCACGGTGCCCGGATTGGCCTCCAGGGTGATCTCCACCCCCTGCCCCAGGCCGAACAGGGTTTCCGCCTGCTGCAGGAGCCGGGCGATCTGGTTGGGATCGAGCAGGGAGGGGGTTCCGCCGCCGAAATAGATCGACTTCAGCAGGCTCTCCGCTCCGATGGCTTGGGCAGCCAAGCTCA